>CAXTPM010000436.1:4668-4929 GCA_964245865.1 uncultured Fimbriiglobus sp.
CGACACGACGCGTGGCAAGCTCACGGCCTTCGTGGCCTCGGCCGCACTCGCCGGCCCGCGCCCGGCGAAGCCCTCCAACTGCCGCCGGCGCTCGCCGGGGGGGGCGGGTTCGAGGTTGCGCAGGGCGAACGTCTCGTCGGACAGCGCGAGCGCGAGTTCGTCGAGGCCGGCCGCGAAGAGCTTCTCGGGCCGCGCCGCCTCGCGGTCCACGTACAGCCGGCCGAGTGCGGCGACGACCTCGGCGTAGAGGTTCAGCGCGTC
>CAXTPM010000437.1:0-4917 GCA_964245865.1 uncultured Fimbriiglobus sp.
AGCCGCCTCGACAGCCTGCTGCTCTACGAACAGGGCGGCTCTTCCCAGCCGCACCGCGACGGTGAAAAGCTCGGCAGGATGGTCGCCACGCGGGTGGTCGTGCTCCCGTCGTCGTTCCGGGGCGGCGAATTCGTCGTCCGGCACGAGAGTCAGAACGGGTCGTCGTGTTCGGTGGCGCGGAGCGCAGCCCGTTTCACACGCACTTCGCCGCGTTCTACGCCGACTGCGAGCACGAGGTGCGACCGCTCCGGGGCGGTCACCGCCTGTGCCTCGTTTACAACCGGACGCTCGCGGCGGCGAAAGCAATCGCGCCCCGCGAACGCCGGGGCACGTTCCGGGGCGCCTTGGCTGCGGTAATCAAGGGCACGACAGCCGAAACCATCGCGCGGAACGTCCGGCTGCTAGACCGGCTCTGTTCGTCCGATGGGCGACCGAGGGGCGGGCGGTTGGCCATATGCCGGGGTCTCACCTCGACTTGGGCGGTTTTTGCTCGGCTGACGGCTACGATGGCCGGCACCGATGCCTCGTCCACGGACGGCCGCCCTGACCCTCCCGCCCGAGGCCGCGCCACTCCTGCTGGCCCCCGCCCCGCACTTCACCCGCCCCAAGTAGGCCCGCCTCGCCACTCTTTTCGGTGCCGCCGTCCCGACGCCCGGCCGCCGCACCGTGGCCAACGTCCTCCGCACCGCCTGGTCGCTCGACCCGCCACGACAGCGCCCGCCGGCGCGTGCTCTCCAACGCCCGGCGGTCGGGCCTGGAGGTCGGCCGCGCCCTGGCCCGCCTCCTCCCCGACTGGCTGGTGCCTGCCGGCCCCACGTACCTGGTCGGAGACGATACCGTGGGTGGCCACCCCGGCCGCACCGTAGACCGCAGGAGCCGGCACCGCGACCCGGTTCGGTCGGGCCACGCCTTCACCGCCCTGCGGTGCGGCCACAGGTGGGTGGTGCTCGCGGTCCTGGTGAGGCTCCCGTCCGACAGGGGGGCGTGGGCACTGCCCGCCCTCGTGGGCCGGCACCCACGAGGTCGCCTGGTTCTGACGCCGGCACCCACCGCGGCGAGTACCTGCTCACGACCGACGCGGCCTTGACGGCCGACGCGACCGCCTCGGCCGTCAAGGCCGCAGGCCGATCGAGGCGGCCTTCCAGGAGTGCCGCCCCAGGGCCGGGCAGGAATCGACGCGGGACGGTGCCGGGACACGGTCGCGCGGGCTACCCCGTGCCCGCTCGGCCTGTATTCGGCCACCGCCCCGCTGGACTACGCCTGCCGCCCGGCAAGCGAGCCGGCGGGGTCCGGTGGCCCGGCAAGGACACGGTAACGTTCTCCGGCGCGCCGACCGCGATCCGCCGGTGGCCCTGGGCCGAGGGGGTTTCCCGCAGGCCGGGGCGGACGCGGTCATCGCACAACTCCGCGCCGGCGTGCGCGAATTCCTCCCGGCCGGCCCGACACCCGCGCCGTGAGCCGTACCAGTCGAGTTCAAGAAACCGTGGGTAACCCCAGGACAACGTACTCCTGCGGCGGAGCCACCGGCCACCACTGGTGCTCTCGGATCGACGGGGCCGAGGGGAGCGCGCCTTAGCGGCGCGTGAGGATGGCCCGGCAGCGTCGCAGTTCATAAAGCGCATGGGGGCGGCGACGCGACTTCGTTCAGACCGCAACCGCCCGCCGCCCGAGGGTCGAACCGCATGCCCCGCTTCCCCGCCCGCCTCGGCCTCCTGGCCACCGCCGCCGCCCTGGGGTGCCGCCCGACGGCGCCCGCCCCGGCCCCCGCCCCCGCCGCGACCGTGCCGGTCAGCCGGCCCGTGTCTCGCCAGGTCACCGAGACCGTCGAGTACACCGGCCGCACCGACGCGGTCGAGTCGGTCGGCATCCGGGCGCGCGTCACCGGCTACCTCGTCAACGCCCCGTTCAAGGAGGGGGCCGAGGTCAACAAGGGCGACCTGCTGTTCGAGATCGACCCCCGCCCGTACAAGGCGCAGTACGACCAGGCGCTCGGCCAGGTCGCCGTCGCCGAGGCCCAGGCGGTGCTGGCCAAGGCCACGCTCACGCGCAACAACTCGCTCTCGACCTCGATCAGCCAGCAGGAACTCGACCAGTCGAAGGCGTCCGCCGACGCCGCCGACGCAACGCTCAAGGCCGCCAGGGCGACCGCGGAGGTGTACCGGCTGAACCTCGAGTACAGCCGCGTCCTCTCCCCGATCGCCGGGCAGGTCAGCCGCTACTACTACACCGCCGGGAACCTCGTGTCGCAGGACCAGACGCAACTCACCACCGTCGTGTCGGTCGATCCGATGTACGCCTACTTCGACATGGACGAGCGGACGCTCTTGCGGATGACATCGGCGGTGAACAGCGGCCGCATGAAGGCGCCGACGGGCGGCGAGGTGCCGGTGGCGATGGGCCTCGACGGCGAGGAGGGGTTCCCGCACGCCGGCCGGGTGAACTTCGTCAACAACGTCGTCAACCCCGCGACCGGCACGGTGGCGATCCGGGGGACGTTCCCGAACCCCAAGCCCGAGAACGGCCGGCGGGTGCTGCGCCCCGGCCTGTTCGCCCGCATCCGCCTGCCGCTGGGCGAGGCGCGCCCGGCGCTCTTGGTCATCGACCGCGCCGTCGGGTCGGACCAGGGGCTGAAGTACGTCTACGTCGTGGACGCGGAGAAGAAGGTGCAGTACCGCCGCGTGACGGTCGGGCCGCTGGAGGAAGACGGGCTGCGCGTGATCGAGAGCGGGCTGAAGCCCGACGACTTGGTGGTGGTCGGGGCGCTGCAGCAACTCCGCCCGAAGGCCGAGGTGGCGACCGAGGAGGTGCCGATGCCCAGCGCCGGCAGCGGCCCGGCCCCCGCCCCGACCCCCGGCGCCCCGGCCGGGGCGAAGAAAGGCTAGGCGAGCGTGTTCAGCCGCTTCTTCATCGACCGGCCGATCTTCGCCACGGTCGTCTCGGTGCTCATTACCCTCGCCGGGGCGCTGGCGCTGGCGGGCCTGCCGGTCGCGCAGTACCCCGAGATTAGCCCGCCGGCGGTGACGGTCAGCATCAGCTACCCCGGCGCCAACGCCCAGGTGGTGGCCGACACCGTTGCGGCGCCGATCGAGCAGCAGGTCAACGGCGTGCCGGGGATGATCTACCTCTCCAGCCAGTCGGGCAACGACGGGTCGTACAGCCTGACGGTGACGTTCGAGATCGGCACGCCGCTGAACGCCGCGCTGGTGATGGTGCAGAACCGGGTGCAGCTCGCGCTGCCCGTGCTGCCCACCGCCGTGCAGCTCCAGGGGATCACCGTCCGCAAGCGCACGCCGGACATCCTCCAGGTCATCAGCCTGGTGTCGCCGGACGGCCGGTACGACACGCTCTACCTGAGCAACTTCGCCACGGCCTCGCTGCGGGACGAACTGCTGCGGCTCGAAGGCGTGTCGGACATCACGGTCTTCGGGCAGCGCGACTACTCGATGCGGGCGTGGCTCGACCCGCAGAAGCTGGCCGCGCGGGGGCTGACCGCGCTGGACGTGCGCGACGCGGTGGCGACCCAAAACATCCAGGCCGCGCCGGGGAGCATCGGCCAGCCCCCCGGCGGCGGGCAGCCGCGCGGGTTCCAGTTCCCGCTCGACGCCCTCGGGCGGCTCAACCGCCCCGAGCAGTTCGGGGCGATCATCCTCAAGGCCGCCCCCGGCCGCGTCCCCCCTGGCCTCGACCCCGCCGCCCCGGCGCCCGGCGGCGCGTCCGGCGGGGGCGTCTCGGCGACGGCCTCCCTCTCCGCCGCGACGACCTCCACCGCCCCCGCCGTCGTCGCCACCTCCGTCGTCGCAGGGGTGGGCGGCTACTCCGTCGGGGCGGGCACTTCCCAGGTCACGACCGCCGGCACCGGCAATGGCACGGCGGGCGCGGCAAGCATGATGGGGACACCCGGCGCGGGCGGCGCCGGGGGGATGGCGGGCGTGGGCGGCATGGCCGGTACGCCCGGCATGGCGGGCGCGGGTGGGGGCGGCTCCGGCGCCGCGACGCCGGCCGCGCCGGCCACGGGGGGGACGGTCGGCCCCGACGGCCTGGCCGGGGGCACGGCCGACGGCGGGCCGTCGCCGTCGGCGGCGCTGGTGCGCCTGCGCGACGTGGCGCGGGTCGAACTCGGCGCGAACAACTACAGCTCCGGGGCGACGTTCGACGGCCTGCCGTCGGTCGGACTCGCCATCCGCCTGCTGCCCGGCGCGAACGCCCTGGATGTCGCCGCCCGCGTCCGCGACCGCATGGCCGAGCTGAAGGAGACCTTCCCGGAGGGGATCGAGTACAACACCGCCTACGACACGACCCCGTTCATCCGCGAGTCGGTGCGCGACGTGGTCGCCACCCTGTTCGAGGCGACCGCACTCGTCGCCCTCGTGGTGCTGGTGTTCCTGCAGAGCTGGCGCGCGGCGATCATCCCGATCATCGCCGTGCCGGTCGCCATCCTCGGCACGTTCGCGGTCATGCTCGCCCTCGGCTTCACCGTGAACAACATCTCGCTGTTCGGTCTGGTGCTGGCGATCGGGATCGTGGTCGATGACGCGATCGTGGTGGTCGAGAACGTCGAGCGCTGGCTGGACGACGGTCTGGCCCCGAAGGAGGCGGCGTACAAGGCAATGGAGGAGGTGACGGGGCCGGTGGTGGCGATTGCCGTGGTGCTCTCGGCGGTGTTCATCCCGTGCGCGTTCGTCGGGGGAATCAGCGGCCAGTTCTACCGTCAGTTCGCGGTGACCATCGCGGCCTCGACCCTGCTCTCGGCGCTGGGGTCGCTGACGCTCTCGCCGGCGCTGGCGGCGCTCCTGCTGCGGCCGCGCCGGGCGCCCGACGCCCCGCGCTCGCGGGCCGGGCGGGCGTCCGACGCGGTGCTGTTGCCGCTGACGCTCTTCGGTCGGGGGTTCAACTGGGGCTTCGAGCGCCTGACGCGGC
>CAXTPM010000438.1:0-4913 GCA_964245865.1 uncultured Fimbriiglobus sp.
TTTGCCGTTGACGGTGAGCAAGTCCCGCCGCTCCATGCCGGGGCCGCGCGGGGCACTCCCCACGAGTAGCGCCCAGTTGGCGCCCGCGAACGCGCGGTTGGGGTCGTCGGTCACGACCACGTCTTTGAGCGTGGCGAAGCCGCAGTCGATCAGTTCCATCGCGTTGCCGTGCGCGATGTCGAGCGGCTGCCGGGCCGAGGGGGTGGGCGCGGTCCACTCACTCTTTTTGGGGATTTCCAGGAGGTGCAGCACCACACTGGTGTCGGGGCCGAACACTTCGCCCGACGCCAGACGCGCCAGCATGGCGTAGGCCACCTGCCCGCCGGCCCCCGTGACGGCCACGGTGATCGTTTTTGTCGCCATCGCCGTCCCCCGACTTTGCCCCGAGTCCCGCCCGATGGCCTCATGCTAGTGCCGCCCCGCCCGGCGGCAATCACGATTGCCGCGCCCGCGAAACCCAGGGTGACGCCCGGCGTAGAATCCGTAGTGTAAACCGCGAATGAATCCGCAGATCGATTCCGAGGCAAGCGTGTTATGGCAGCGGTGAAAGTCGGCATCAACGGCTTCGGCCGGATCGGGCGCCTGGTCTTCCGGGCGCTCGTGGAACAAGGGCACTTGGGCAAGGAACTCGATGTCGTCGCGGTCAACGACCTCGTCCCGGCCGACAACCTCGCGTACCTGCTGAAGTACGACAGCACGCAAGGCAAGTTCCAGGGCGAGGTCCACAGCGAGAAGTCCTCGCCGGGCCTCGCGGAAGACGACGTGCTGGTGGTCAACGGCCACCGCATCCAGTGCCTGGCGGTCAAGGAAGGCCCGCAAGCGCTCCCGTGGGGCAAACTCGGCGTCGAGTACGTGATCGAGTCAACCGGCCTGTACACCGACGCCGACAAGGCGCGCGGGCACATCACGGCGGGGTGTAAGAAAGTCATCATCTCCGCCCCGGCCAAGGGCGAAGATATTACCGTCGTGATGGGCGTCAACAACGACAAGTACGACCCGGCCACGCACAATATTGTGTCGAACGCCAGTTGTACGACGAACTGTCTGGCGCCGCTGGTGCATGTTTTGCTCAAAGAGGGTTTCGGCGTCGAGGAGGGGCTGATGACGACGGTGCACAGCTACACCGCTACGCAGAAGACCAACGACGGGCCGTCGAAGAAGGACTGGAAGGGCGGGCGCGCCGCGGCGGTGAACATCATCCCCAGCGGCACCGGCGCCGCCAAGGCCGTGGGACTCGTGTGCCCCGAAGTGGCCGGCAAGCTCACCGGCATGTCATTCCGCGTGCCGACGCCCACCGTCAGCGTCGTGGACCTCAGCGTGCGCACCAAGAGAGAGACCACGCTCAAGGAAATCTGCGCCGCGATGAAGACGGCCAGCGAGACGTACCTGAAGGGCGTGCTGACGTATACCAGTGATGAAGTCGTGTCGAGTGATTTTATCCACGATAAGGCGTCGAGTATTTTTGACGCCGACGCCACACTTAAGAACGCCGAGATTAGCAAAACGTTCTTCAAGCTGGTGAGCTGGTACGACAACGAGTGGGGCTACAGCAACCGCTGCGTGGACTTGCTGAAGTACATGATTCAGAAGTCGCGCTAGTTCGTAACGCGCTCCGCAGAACCCAGGGACACCGTCCCTGGGCTTTCGTTTAGACACACCCAGTATTAGGTTTTGAGCATGGCGAAGAAGACCCTGGACGACCTCGGCGACTTGGCCGGCAAGACCGTGCTGGTGCGCGTCGATTTCAACGTCCCGCTCGACAAAAAAACCGGCGCGGTCAAGAACGACCGCCGCATCCGCGGGGCCTTGCCGACGGTGCAGTTCCTGCTCGACCGCGGCGCCGCGGTGGTGGCGATGAGCCACCTCGGCCGGCCCGAGAAGGCCGACGCCGCCGGGCGGATGCACTTAACGATGGACCGCGTGGTCGCGCGCTTCGGCGAACTGCTGGGCCGGCCCGTCGCCAAGGCCGGCGGCGAAGTGGTGGGCGCCGAAGCCCAAGCGGCCGTCGCGGCCCTCAAGCCCGGCGGCGTGCTGGTGCTGGAGAACCTGCGCTTCGACCCGCGCGAGCAGAGGAACGACGCCGCCTTCGCCGCCTCGATTGCTGCGATGGGCGACGCCTACGTCAACGATGCGTTTGGCACCTGCCACAACGACGGCGACGCCAGCATGGTCGCGGTGCCCGCCGCGATGAAAGCCGCCGGGAAGCCGCGCGCCGTCGGGCGCCTGGTGGCCAAGGAACTGGAAGTCATCGACGGCCTGATGACCAAGCCCGAGCACCCAGTGCTGGCCATCATGGGCGGTGCGAAGGTGTCGGACAAGATCGCGTTCATCAACGCGCTGTTGGGCAAGGTCGATCGCCTGCTGATCGGCGGCAAGATGGCGTACACGTTCCTGAAATCGACCGGCACCGACACCGGCGGCACGCGCGTGGCCGACGAGGAACTCGCCGCCGCGAAGCCCCTGCTCGCGCACGTCGGCGGCAAGATCACGCTCCCCGTCGATTACCTCGCCGCGAACTCGGCCGACTTGACGCAAACGAAACTCTGCAACGGCGCCATCGACGCCGCCTACGAGGGCGTCGATATCGGCCCGAAGACGCTCGCCCTGTTCGCCGCCGAGATTGCCAAGGCGAAGACGGTCATCTGGAACGGCCCGGTGGGCTGGTTCGAGCAGCCGGCGTTCAGCCAGGGCACCCAGGGCGTGGCGGCGGCGATGGCGTCGAGCACCGCGGCCACCATCGTCGGCGGCGGCGAGACGGCCGAGGCGGTGGAGCAGTACGGCTTCGACGCGCGGATGACGCACGTCTCCACCGGCGGCGGGGCGTTCCTGGCGTATGTCGAGGGCAAGCCGTTTGCGAGCCTCGCGCAGATCGACGAGAAGTAGCACCTACGGCTTCGCCATGCCCGCCCGCAGCCGCGCGACCTCAGCCTCGAACTGCGCCAGCCGCGCAGTGACGGCGCTGATTTGCAGCACGAACCCGCTGGGTTCGGTGCCAGTAGCCCCGACCGCGCCCCTGGTCAGAATCTCGTTGTCGAGCGCTTGGTGCTCGCGCAGCGCCGCCACCGCGCGCTCCAGGAAGGCGGCGCGCTCCGAGGGCGTCGGGGCCAAGTCGGCCTCGGCGGCACGCAGGTCGGCTTCGGTCATCAGGACCGACTGCCGCCGGTTCAGTCCCACCGCGGTTCGGTCGGCGAGGTACTTGTGCTGGAGGCGGAGTTGCCCGACTTGGGCGCGCTTGATCTCGCGCAGGCGAGTCTCCAGCGGCGAGAGCGGCGAGAGCGGCGGGGCCGGCGCGGCGGCGGCGACCTTGGCGCGCTCCAAGTCGAACTCGGCGTCGGCGAGACCCTCGACCTTGCCGCCGGGGGCCGGCGCGAGCTTGCGACCGACCGCGACAGCCCGGCTTAATGCTTCGGCCCGCCCGGCGGCGGTCTCGGCCGCGTCGGCCTCGGCGAGCCGCAGGGCGAACTCGGCCCCCGGCGTCTGCTTCGACGCCTCGAGGGTCTTGCGCGCGGCCTCGACGCGCTCGCGCTGCAACTCGGCGAGCTTCGCGGCCGACGGACTCGGCGGCGCGGGCGGGCCGGTCACACCTCGGGCGGGGGCCGGCTCGGGCGGCTTCGCCTCGGGCATGGCCGGCGGCGACCCAGCCGGCGGCTTGCGCACGAGGATGAACGCCATCGTCCCGAGGACTTCCGGCGGGTTCAGCCCCTTGAACTTCTCGGCGAAGTCAGTCGTGGGGAAGAGCGTGTCCGCCCCGGCGTAGAGCGGCAGTTCGAGGCGCATGCGGTTGCCGTCGAACTGGAACTCGCCGCCGAAGCGCCTCGGCCGGCCCTCGGGAGGCAGCCCTTTGGGCAGGTCGAACGCGAGTCGCACCGCGTAGACCTGCCGGTCGGCGTAGGGCGTAATGCTGTGCTCGACGCCGAAACTGCCGGGGCACTCGACGAGTTTAAAGCCCAGGGGCGTGGCCACCGCGAGCGTCACCCGTGCGGCTTTGCCGGGGCCGAAGGCGATACCGTTTATGGCCGTGAGTCGGGGGAAGGCGTCCGGGAGGCCGTGCGTCGCCTCGGTGATGGTGCAAATCCACTCCCCGGCGATGCTGTCGTCGGTCAGCTTCGAGGCGGCACGGAGGACGAGTTCCTCGGCCTCGGGGCTGAGCTTACGCGGCGGGGCGGGCGTACTCGCTTTGGGCACTACCGCCGGCGACGGCTCGGGCGGCTTGCCGGCCGGGCGTGGGGCCGGGGCCACCGGCGGCGTCGCGGGCACCGCCTTCGCCTCGGCCGCTTTCTCCTCCGCTGTGGGTCGCGTGAAGGTGAATGTCACGCCGACGAGAGTCCCGCTCCGGTCGTCGGGCGGCGCGAACGGGCTGAGGTACTTCAGGTTGATCGCGGTGCTAAATCTCAACTCGTCCCCGCTCAACTCGTACACGCCGCTCGCGACGAACGGCCCGCCCTCGGCCTGCCTCTCGAACGACAGGGTACTCACGAGCCGGCTGCCGTCGTAGATGGGCGCGAGGGTGTAAGGCATCTCGGTGATCGGCCGGAACGCACCCGGCTTCTTCCACGCCGCGAGCTGCACGGGGGCTTCGAGTTCGACCGTGGCGGTATTCTCGGCGAACGTCAGGGCGTGGAACAGCGTCGCCCCCTGGGGCAACTCGGCCCCCGCCGCCGGCTCGACCTTGCGGCGGACCCAGCGGCCCAAGAGCGCGGCGCGGTCGGCGTCCTGCTTGAACTGCAGCGCCTCGTAGCTCACCGCCGGCTTCGGCGCGGCCTCGGCGGGGGCGGGCGCGGCCGGCGGCTTGGCCCGCGCGCCGGACTTCGGCCCGGCCTTGGGCGGCGCCGGCTCCGGCGCGGCGGGCTTCTCGGCCGGCTGGCGGGCGAAGGTGAAGACGTAAGTCTCCGCCACCACCGGCGGGCCGAAGC
>CAXTPM010000439.1:0-4910 GCA_964245865.1 uncultured Fimbriiglobus sp.
GTTGCCTGCAACCTGGCCTCGCTGGCGATCGCGCTAATTTACTACACCTGGCGCGACTCCCGCGCGGCGCGAACCCGGCCGTCGCCGGAGGTGCTGCGCGAGCGCGTGGCGTACATGCTGTGGGTGTCGGCGCAGCGGGCGTAGGGGCGGCGCCTAGTCGAGTTGGACCGCCTCTGCCCCCGCGCGGGTGATTAGCGCATTCAGGGCGGATTCGCCGGTGGTGTCCTTGAGCAGCCGAACCGAGCCGTCCGCCAGCGCGACGTTTGCGCCGCCGGGGTGGAACGCGAACACGCCTCCGTTCGTCACGTTCACCCCTAGGTTCCGCCCAGGCAGCAGCCAGTTGAAGTGCGTGCTGACCGCCCACGCGGCCTGGTGGGGGTCCATCGAATACGACGGATCGGCGAGGGAGTACGGTTTGACCGGCGCTCCCCGTTGATACCTGTCCGGTCGCCCGGCCCGCTCGGCAACCAGGATCGTGTTCGACAGCCCGTCGCGGATGTCGCCCAGACGCGCCGGGCGGTAGCGGAGCGACTTGCCGTTGGTCGCGTCGTAGGTCGGCTCCCCCCACAGGCCGAACAGCACCCCCGAGAGGTCGGCGCTGCCGCCGGTCCCCTGCCTAGCCCCAGTCCGCACGCCCCCCAGTACCTCGTAGTCGGAGCGCGCCGCAGTCCCAGCCGTGTCCACCGGCACCGCCCCGCCGTTGTAGGCCGCGATGACCGGGACGGGTTTGTCCGGGGCCGACGGGCAAACGAACACCGTGACCACCGTATTGATCGCCGACTGGTTCTTCGGGTCGGTGGCCGCAACTGTGGTGTCGATCCGGCCGGCGAGGGCGGACTGCTCGACGTAAGGCAGGCTCGCCGAGCGCCACGAGTGGAAGTGGAACTCGTCGAGGGCGCCGCGCGGCTGCGGCAGGAAGGTGCCGTTGTAGAGCGGCGGAAGGGTCTGCCGCGCGGCGGCGAACGAGTGTAGGCCGAGGGCGATCTGCTTGAGGTTGTTCTGACACCGGGCGCGACTCGCCGACTCGCGCACCTTTTGCACGGCGGGGAGCAGCAGCCCAATCAGCACCGCGACGATGGCCAGAGCCACCAGGAGTTCGACTAGGGTGAAGGCGCGGCGACCAGCCATGACGGGACTCCGGGGAGAAGAGGCCAGCACGCGCCATCGTACCACGCCGGGTTGCCCGGCCGAACTGGTTTCCTACAATACTCTGCACGCCCGCCGTCACCCCACCTGCCCCGCCATGCTCCTCAAGCGCATCATTCCCTGCCTGGATGTCAAGGCCGGCCGGGTGGTGAAGGGCGTCAACTTCGTCGCCCTGCGCGACGCCGGCGACCCCGTCGAGGTGGCCAGGCGCTACCAGGACGAAGGCGCCGACGAACTGGTGTTCCTCGACATCGCCGCGACCGACGAGGGGCGCGACATTCTCGCCGATGTCGTGCGGCGCGTCGCGGAAGTCTGCTTCATGCCGCTCACGGTCGGCGGCGGCATCCGCTCGGTCGCGGACGCCCGGCAACTCATTCAGGCCGGGGCCGAGAAGATTAGCCTGAACTCGGCGGCGGTGCGGAACCCGGACTTGATTACGCAAGTGTCGGACGCCTTCGGGCGCTGCGCCACGGTGGTGAACATCGACCCGAAGCGCGTGACGCTCTCCGACGGGAGTACGCGGCACGAGGTGTTCGTGCGGGGCGGGCGCGAGCCGACGGGGCTGGACGCTTTGGAGTGGGCGCGCGAGGCCGAGCGGCGCGGGGCGGGGGAAATAGTTCTGACTTCGATGGACGCGGACGGCACCCAGGCGGGCTATGATTTAGAAGTGCTGTCGGCGGTGTGCCGCGCCGCGAGTATCCCCGTGGTCGCCAGCGGCGGCGCCGGCAGCCCGGAACACTTGCGGCAGGCGTTCGAGGCCGGGGCCGACGCGGCGCTGGCGGCGAGTATCTTCCACGACCGCCGGCACACCATCCCCGAAGTGAAAGCGTACCTCGCCCGGCACGGCGTCCCCGTCCGGCAACTCTAACCCTCACGTCCCCCGAGGCGATAGCCATGTCCGACGCCAAGTCCCCCGCCACGGCCACCACCGGCGGGCTGAAACTCGCCCCGGCGGTCCCCGGCGAGCCGGCCGCGAACCAACTCTTCCGCACCGTCATGATGCACGAGGGGTCGGACCTGCACCTGAAAGCCGGGATGCCGGGCATGATGCGCCTGCGCGGCGCCATCCAGCACATGGCCACCAAGCCCTTGAGCCAGGAAGACCTGGAAAAACTGCTCTACCCGATCTTAAGCGAAAAACAGCGCAGCGTGCTGGACGACAAGGGCGGCGCCGACTTCGCGCACGTTGTGGGCAACGACGAGTGCCGCTTCCGGGTCAACATCTTCCGCCAGCGCGGCAAGTTGGCGCTCGTGAGCCGGCGCGTGAGTACCAGCATCCCGAGCTTCGAGAAGCTCGGCCTGCCGCCGAGTATCGAGCAGTTGTGCCACTACGACCAGGGGATGGTGATTTTAGCCGGGGTCACGGGGTCGGGCAAATCGACTACGATTGCGTCGATGCTCGACTACATGAACGCGCGCGAGGCGCTGCACATTTTGACCATCGAAGACCCGATCGAGTTCGTGTTCACCGACAAGATGAGTATCGTCAACCAGCGCGAAGTCTATTTAGACGTGTCCGACTGGCACATGGCACTCAAGCACGCGGTGCGGCAAGACCCCGACGTGATTCTCGTGGGCGAGATGCGCGACCAGGACACCTTCGAGGCCGGCATCCACGCCGCCGAGACGGGGCACGTCGTGTTCGGGACGATCCACGCCAGTACCGCCGCGAGTACGGTGTCGCGCATTCTGGACCTGTTCCCGCCGACGATGCATCACGCGGTGCGCCAGAGTTTGGGCTTCAACCTCAAGGCCATCGTGGCGCAGAAATTGTTACCGAGCATCAAGCCCGGCGTGCAGCGCGTGCCGACGAACGAGATCATGATCGTCAACCCCACCATCCGCGACCTCATTCTGAAGTCGCGCGACGAGGCGTTGATCGACGCGATCCGCATCGGCTTCCTGGAGGGCATGGTGGACTTCAACGAGAACTTGCGGCAACTCGTGGAGCGGGGCGATGTCGATAAGGCCACAGCGCTCGAGTTCGCGCCCAACCCCGAGCAGCTCAAAATGGCGCTCAAGGGGATCAAGATTTCGGGGACGGGGCTGCTGTAAGAATGAAGAGTTTTTGCCGCAGAGGCGCGGAGGAAGCACAGATTACCCTTGTGCTTCCTCCGCGCTCTCCGCGTTTCTGCGTCAAAAAACTCCGACTTCTTATTTTCGTAGTTCCACGCGTACCAGCTCGGTATCACTTTTCACGAACGCCGCCCCTTCTGCATACGCCGGGTGCGACCAGATCACCGGCCGGCCGGCGAGCTTGTTCGTCGGCTCGGCAACGGCCGCGCGGCCGAGTTCCTCGTACCCGGCGGGCGTGAGTTTGGCGCGGATCAGTTCGCCCTGCTCGTTGAATAAAATATACAAGTCGTTCCCAGTGGGCGTGATGAACGCGCACGCCCAGCGCTCGCTCCACGGGGCCACCTCTGATGGCTCGTCGCGGCCACTCACGCTGGCCGGGGTGAGCCGGCCGCGCGTGGCAAGTTGGCTCGCCCAGACGCGCTTGCCGGTGCCCGCCTCGCTGCAGCGCAGTTCGCCGTAGCTATCGACGCCGTAGATGGAGTCGCCGACCCACACCGGCGTGGTGATGATCGAACTGAGGTCGCGCGTCTGACTGGGCTTCTCGCCCTTCGCGGCGCTCTTCCACACCAATTTCGCGCCCCTGCCGCCGGCGGCGACTTCGATCAGGAACGACCCCTCGTAGAAACTGGTGCCGAAAATGCGGTCCCCCTGGACGCGCAGCATCGGGGCGTTGAGCGCGGCCTTAATGGCGATCGGCACGCCCCAGAATCGCTCCCCCGTACTCGGGTCCAGACCGACAACGGCCTTGGGGTGCCACACGAGTAGGGTGCGCACGCCGCCCAGAGTGTGGATCACCGGCGGGTTGTAGCCGAAGTCGCCGCTGTCGAAACTCTGCGACTTCCAGTTGATCTCGCCGGTCGCTTTGTTGAACGCCACGACCAGGCGCCCCTCGCTGCCGCCGGCAAGGCAAATGAGGTTGCCGCCATCGAGCAGGGGGTGCGCGGCGTAGCCCCACACCGGCAGGCTCGCGCCGAACTCCTTGGGCAAGTTCATGCCCCAGACGACTTTGCCGTCGGCCGAGTTCAGGCAGAGTAAGTCGCCCATCGCCCCGAGCGTATACACTTTGCCGCCGTCCACATCAACGGTGGGCGTGCAGCGCGGCCCGCTGGCGTAGCTGAGCTTGTACGGCGCGTCGTAGGCGTGCGCCCAAATCTCCTTGCCGCTGCGGCTATCCAGGCACCGCACGCGCTCCTGGCCCACCACCACCGTCTTGGTGTCGAAGGCGTTCGACGGAGTGGCGGCGTCGGGCGCGTTTTGGCGCTCGTGGATGTAAACTCGCCCCCCCACCACGGCCGGCCCGGCGTAGCCCGCGCCGGCGGGGACGCGGAACGTGACCTTCGGCCCCCCCGCGGGGAAGCGCTCGGGGATCGCCGCGTCGAGGTAGCTGCCGTCGCGGTTCGGGCCGAACCACTGCGGCCAACTGTCGAGCGGGTTGCCGGCCGGCGGGGCCAGTAGGGCGAGCGTGAGGGCGAGGAGCATAGACCTTCTCGGGCGGCGGGCGGGTTCCGGGCACCGGGCGAACCAGCTAAGATGATACCAGAATAGGCGCGACACCACTTCCAGAGGACCGGCAATGGCGATGTTCGAGGGGATTACCAAGGGACTGAGTGACGCGCTCAAGAAACTCCGCGTCCCCGGCGGCCGGCTCACCTTCGCCTCTGAGCTGAAGGCGCTCATGCGCGACCCGA
>CAXTPM010000440.1:0-4910 GCA_964245865.1 uncultured Fimbriiglobus sp.
CCTACGAAATCCTGTCCGACCCCGAGAAGAAAGAGCGCTTCGACCGCTTCGGCCACGCCGGCGTCGGCAGCAGTAGCGGCGGCGGGGGCTACGGCGGCTTCCCCGGCGCGCCGGGCGGCTTCGGCGGCGGGGGCGAGCAGGTCGATCCGCGCGTCGCCGAGGAACTCTTCCGCAACATGTTCGGCGGGGGCGGCGACTTCGGCGACCTCTTCGGGGGCCGCAAGTCCGGCGGCGCGAGTTCCAAGCGCGGCCGCAGCCGGCCCCCGGCGGACATCGAGACCGACGTGAACGTGCCGTTCACCACTGCGGCCAACGGCGGCTCCATTACGATCAGCGTCGGCGGGCGCGGCATCGACGTGAAGGTGCCCGCCGGAATCGAGGACGGCAAGAAGCTCCGCGTCCCGGCGGCTGCCACGGGGTCAGCCGACGTGATCCTGCGCGTGCGCATCGACCCGCACCCCTACCTCACCCGCGAGGGGAACGATGTCACCCTCGAAGTCCCCCTCGGAGTCGCCGAGGCGGTGCTCGGCACCAAAGTCGAGGTGCCGACCCTCTCCGGCGACCGGCTGACCGTCAAAGTCCCGCCGGGCACGAGTTCCGGGGCGCGCATTCGATTGCGCGGCAAGGGAATCAACGGCGGCGACCAGTACCTCGTGATGAAAGTGATGGCGCCCCAGGTGGCCGACGAGAAGGCCCGCGCCCTCATTGAGCAGTTCGCCGAACTCGTACCCCAGGACGCGCGGGCGGGGGTGCCGTGGAAGTAGACCCCGCTCCGCCCCCCGAGGCGCCCGCGGCGTCCCTGCCGCCGGATGTGCCGCGCTTCACCTTCCCGAAGTCGGCGCGGCTGGTGACGCCGGCCGAGTTCGCTCGGGTGTACGCCCGCAAGCGCTCCGCAGCGGACGCGCGCCTGATCGTCTACGCCTGCGAGCCGCCCGACGGCGCCGAAGCGTGGCCGCGGCTCGGCGTGTCGGTGTCGCGCAAGGTCGGCGGCGCGGTGGTCCGCAACGCCTACAAGCGCCGCTTCCGCGAGGCGTTCCGCACCGCCCAGCACGAGTTGCCGGCGGTCGATCTGATTCTGATCCCGCGCGTGTCGCAGAAGGGGGCGCCGCCGGCGGAAGTCGAGGAGTACCGGGCGTCGCTTTTGAGTCTGGCGCGGCAGGCGGCGAGCCGTCTCCGCCCGCCCCTTCCGGTCCCTTCTCCCTTTGAGGGGGAGGGCCAGGGTGGGGGGCGTCCCCCGTGACCGGCGCCCTCCGCCTCCTCGCCCTCCCCTTCTCCGCGCTCCTCATCGGGGCGGTGCGGGCCTACCAATACTGCCTGCGGCCGATGCTGCCGCCCAGTTGCCGCTTCGTGCCGGGGTGCAGCGAGTACTTCATCGGCGCGGTCAGGAAGTCCGGCCCCGTGGTGGGGTCCGCGCGGGGCTTCTGGCGCATCTGCCGCTGCCACCCCTGGAGCGCGGGCGGCTATGACCCGCCTTGACCTTCGCCCGGTAGTGTCATGATGCGGCGCAAGCAGTCTACCCCCGTCGAGGCAGTCGGCGAGTGCGTGCGCGAGCGCGTCACCCTCGGCGAGTTCTCGTTCGACTTGATGCGTCCGGCGTCGGGGGACGCCCTGTTCGACCACCCGGCGGTGCGCGCGGCGTTCGGTGCGGATCAGTACATCCCCTACTGGGCCGAACTCTGGCCCGCCTCGCGCATGCTGGCCAAGGCCGTCCTCGCCGAGCCGTGGCCGACCGCTCGCCCCTTGCGCACGCTGGAAATCGCCTGCGGCCTGGGCCTCGCCGGGATCGCGGGCCTGGCGCGCGGGCTGGCGGTGACGTTCTCCGACCTCGACGAGTTGGCGGTGCGCTTCGCGGCCGGGAACGCGCGCCTCAACGGCTTCACGAACTTCGCCACCGCCGTGCTCGATCTCCGCCAGCCGCCGCCCGGCGAGTTCGACGTGATCCTGGGGGCCGATCTGCTCTACGACGACCACTTGGTCGATGCCCTGGTCGGGTTCCTGCCTGTCGCCCTCGCGCCGGGCGGGGTGGCCCTGGTCGCCGACCCCGACCGCAAGAGCGCGCGGCAGTTCGGCGCCCGCGCGGCCGAGGCGGGCTTGAGGGTGACGGCGAGTTTCGCCCGCGCCGGGGTGCCGGGCGGCGAGCGGACCAAGGGGACGATCTACCGGCTGGGGCGGGCCGGAAACGCCTCTCATCCGCCTCTCAGCAGCCGCCGCTAGAATCGCCCCGCCCCCCGCCCCAGCGAGACCGCCTCATGCGCCCACTCCGCCCGCTGATCGCCTGCCTCGCCCTCACTTCGATCGCCCTGGGCGCCGAGCCGATGCCGGACCTGAGCGGCTACAAGACCGTGCGCGAGCTGGCGACCATTGCCCCGCCCGCCCCCGGCGCGCTGGCCGAGGCGGCGGCGCCGGGGTTCGCGGGCGTCGAGGTCGATTTCGCCGGGGTCGTGCTCGATGTCGCCCCTGACTCGCCGGCCGAGGCGGCAGGGCTGAAGGCCGGCGACAAGCTGCTCGCCCTCGACGGGGCCGCGACCACCGCGCCGCAGGCCGCGAAAGACCGGCTGCGCGGGCTGGTCGCCGGGCGCGCCACTCCCGTGGTGGTGTCCCGCGCCGGGGCCGAGGTACGCCTGAGCCTCACGCCGCGGCCGGCGAGTAAGCCGTTCAGCGCCCCCACCGGCGCCCGCGCGGTGCTCGGCATCCAGAGCGGCGAGGTGCTGCCGGCCGGGGGGAGCGAGGTCACGGGCGTCACGGCGGGGAGCGCGGCGGAAAAGGCGGGCGTGAAGGCGGGCGATGTCGTGCTCAAACTCGACCAGTCGAAAGTCGAGGAGCACAGCACCCTGCGCGAGATACTGAGCCTCAAGAAGCCCGGCGACGCGGTGGTCGTCACCGTGAAACGCTCTGGGGAAGAACTCGAGCTGAAGGCCACGCTCGCCGACGACCCCGCCCAGGCCCAGCCCAAGTCGGTCGGGTGGGACGAGAGCCTGCCGCGCGCCTGGCGCAAGCCGAGCTACCGCCTGGCGATCCTGGGCGTCGAGTACCCCGACGTGAAGCACAACCCGAAAATTACCGACGCCGACTGGGCGAAGTCGATGTTCTCCCGCGCCGAGTACACCGCAACGAGTGCCACGGGGCAGAAGGTGTACGGCAGCATGGCCGACTACTACCGCGAGATCAGCTACGGCAAGCTGAAAGTCGAGGGCGACTTCCTCGGCTGGACGGCGGTGAAAAAGAACCGCGCCGACTACTCCAGCGGCAGCGGCACCAGCCAGCGCGAGAAGACCGCACTTCTAGTGGAGGCGCTCGACGCCCACCTCGCCGCGAAGGGCGCCGACGCCCTGAAGGACTACGACGGCGTGTTCTTCGTCTACGCCGGGGGCCGGGTGAACACCACGCGCGGCGGCTTGTACTGGCCGCACCGCGCGAGCGTGACGCACAAGGGGAAGCGCTGGCCGTACTTCATCGTCCAGGAGGGCGGCGAGCGCATGACCGACATCAGCGTGTTCTGCCACGAGTTCGGGCACATGCTCGGGCTGCCGGACCTCTACGCCCGCCCCGAAGTCCCCGGCATGGAGGGCGTGGGGGTGTGGTGCGCCATGAGCCAGCAGAGTGGCGGGGGGCGCCCGCAGCACTTCAGCGCCTGGAGCAAGGACCAGCTCGGCTGGCTGCAGCCCGTTGCGATCGACCCGCGCGTCCGCCAGAAGGTCGTGCTGAGTCCGATCGAGACCGACCCGACGCAGTGCCTGAAAATCCCCGTGCGGCCCGACGGCAGCGAGTACTTCCTCCTGGAGAACCGCCGCAAGACCGGCTTCGACGCCTCGCTGCCCGCCGAGGGACTCTTAATCTGGCGCGTGATCCCCGGCAACTCGGCGCAGCGGGTGTTCCTGGAGGAAGCCCACGGCGTCGCCGGCCCCACCGGCCCCAGGGTCTACGCCGGCGCGGTGCCATTCCCCAGCCCCGCCAACGCGAACTTCACCCCCACCACCACGCCCAGCAGCAAGTCCACCCTCGGCGGCGGCACGGATGTCTACATCACCAATATCCGCCGATTGCCGGACGGCCGCGTGACCTTCGGGGTCGGGTACGAATATCAGTAGTCGCTGCGCTTAAAGTGTGAAGTGTGAAGAGTGAAGTGTGAAGAGAAGACAGAGCCTCGGCTGCGGTTTCCTCTTCGTTCCGCACTTCACCCTTCACACTTCATCCTTGGAGCGAAGCGACCGTGCCCACCGGCCCCGAAACGATCCTCGCGCTCAAAGTCCTGGTGAGCGCCGTCACCCTGATCCTGGTCGCCGCCGTGGTCGCCGTCGCCGCCGGGCGCAAGCGCCTGCACGGCCGGCTGAACACGGCGTTCCTGGTGCTGACGCTCACCACGGTCGTGCTGTTCGAGGCGCGCCTGCGCTTCGGCCCCAGCGTCGCCGAGTCGTTCAGCCCCGAGGCGCGCGAGGCGCTGCGCGTCCACCTGTGGTTCGCCGTGCCGAGCGCGGTGATGTTGCCGCTGATGTACTGGAGCGGCGCGACGCGGCGCCGGCGATTGCACCTGCCACTGGCCGTGGCGTTCTCGGTGCTGTGGGCGGGGACGTTCGTGACGGGGGTGTTTTATTTGCCGCACGACTAGTGAAGAGACCTCACCCCCCTCTCCCAAAAGGAGAGGGGGCGATCGTGAAGGCGAGCTTCATCTACTGGGCGAGCGCGACGGTGGTCTGGAGCAGGCGCGTCCCGGCGGGCGATCGTGAAGGCGAGCTTCACCTACTGGGCGGGCTTTCGGAAGAGGCCCGCCCAGTAGGGTTCTCCCCCTCTCCTTTTGGGAGAGGGGGCCGGGGGGTGAGGTCGCTTCCGCCGGCCAATGCCCCCCCCTCACGAATCTGCTAAAATCCCCCGACGGCCCCGCGCACTTCCGGGCACTTAGGGTGTGGCGAGCG
>CAXTPM010000441.1:0-4897 GCA_964245865.1 uncultured Fimbriiglobus sp.
CGTCACGCGGGGGGCGGCTGCCGGCACCGCCCTCCGTCCCCCCGCCCGAGCCGCCGGACGAACTCGAAGACGACGCCGCGCCGCAGGCCGGGCCGCGCGAACTCGCCCCGCCCAGCGCCGCCGGGGCGCCCGATGTCACCCCCGACGAGCCGGCCCCGCCGCCGCGCACGCCCCTCGACAGTCTCGGCGACGCGATGGTGGGACTGGGCGACTGGACGCTGTTCAGCCTGCGGGCGGCACGCGGTGTGTTCACCAAGAACATGCAGGCCGCCGAACTCGCCAAGGCTTGCGTGGAGGTGGGAGTGAGTAGTGTCGGCGTCGTGTCGGTCACGGGGCTATTCATCGGCATGGTGCTGGCCGTGCAGGCGTACAGCCAGTTCCACCTCATCGGACTCGACACCAGTATGGGCGGCGTGATCCACCTCTCGGTGCTGCGCGAACTCGGCCCGGTGCTCGCGGCGGTCATGCTCGCCGGGCGGGTCGGCACCGCGATGGCCGCGCAGTTGGGCACCATGCGCGTCACCGAGCAGATCGACGCGCTCGCGTGCCTCGGGGTGGACCCCGTGCAGTACTTGGTGGCGCCGCGCTTCCTCGCGTGCCTGCTCGTGATCCCGCTGCTGACGGTGGTGGCCGACGCCCTGGGCGTGGCGGGGAGTAGCCTGATCTGCCTGAAGGTGTTCCACATCGACGGCTACCACTACTGGCGGCACACCGCGAACTTCGTGCGGCCCTACGACCTCTTCGTCGGCCTCTCGAAGTCCGTACTATTCGGCGGAGTTTTAAGCCTCATCTGCTGCCACCGCGGCTTCGAGAGCCGCGCGGGCGCCGAGGGCGTGGGGCGCGCCGCGACCGAGGGGTTCGTGCTGTCGTTCGTGGCCATCCTGGTGCTCGATTTTTTCCTCGCGCTGTTCACCAACGCGCTGGGCGACATCCTGTTCCCGAGCAGCGGCGCCGCCAAGGTCGCCTAGCACTACTCACATTTGGACGGGGGGCAGTGTGAGCGAGCCGCTGATCCGCCTGGAGAACGTCACCGTGCGCTTCGGCGCGCAGACGGTCCTCTCCGGCATTTCCCTGGGGCTGGAGGCGCAGCAGACCGCTGTCTTGATCGGCGAGAGCGGCTGCGGCAAGTCGGTGACGCTCAAGCTGATCGTCGGCCTGTTGCGCCCCACCGAGGGCGAGGTCTACTTCGAGGGCAAACCCCTGAGTCAAATGCGCGAGCGCGACTTGACGGCGCTACGACTGCGTATCGGATTTTTGTTCCAACAGGCCGCCCTGTTCGACAGCTTAAGCGTGTACGACAACATTGCCTTCGGCCCCCGCGCCAAGGGTGGCTTGGGCGAGGAGGTCATCCGGGCGCGCGTGCGCGAGCGCCTCACCGAAGTGGGGCTGCCCGCGACGGCCGAGTCGAAGATGCCCTCGGAGCTTTCGGGGGGGATGCGCAAGCGCGTGGGACTGGCCCGCGCGCTGGCAATCGACCCCGATGTCATGCTCTACGACGAACCCACGACGGGACTCGACCCTATTATGACTGATGTCATCAATGAACTCATTCTCCAGACGCGCTCCCGCCGGCCGGTGACGAGCCTGGTGGTGACGCACGAGCTGCGCACGGTCCACAAGGTGGCCGACCGCGTGGTCATGCTCTACCCGTTCGCCCGGCTCGGCGCCGGCGAGAGCCAGGTGCTCTTCGACGGCCCTCCACACAAACTCATGACTGACCTTGACCCCCGCGTGCGGCAGTTCGTAGAGGGCGAGGCCCGCGACCGCCTCACCGAACTGCGCGGCGAGGCGACCGCCAACTCGGAGGCGACGCGATGATCGACCGCGGCACCCGGCTGAAACTCGGCGGCTTCGTCGCCGTTACGCTCCTGGTCCTAGCGGGGCTGGTGGTGCTCTTCGGCGGCGCGCCGACGGTGTTCGCCTCGCGGGCACGCTACACCGTCAGTTTCCCGGAGGCGCCGGGCGTGGGGGTCGGCACCCCGGTGCGCAAGTCCGGCGTGCGCGTCGGCGAGGTCACCCAGTTGGACCTCGACGACGACACCGGCGCGGTGGCGGTTTCGGTGCAGTTCGACGGCAAATACCGCCCGCGCGACACCGACGAGGCGACGATCACCAGGGGCCTCTTGAGCGGCGACACGGCGGTCGATTTCGTCCCCCGGCTCGACCCGGCGGGGGCGCCGATGGGCACCGGCCAGGTCTTCCCCCCCGGCAGCCGCATCGAGGGCGTCGCCCCGCCCAGCCCCAGCCGGCTGCTCAAGGGCGCTCAGGACGTGCTGCCCAACGCCCAGCAGGACATCGCGCGGGTGATCGCCATCTTCCAGCGCTTCGAGCAGGCCGTGCCGCGCATCGAGAAGGCCGTCGATGAGATCGGCGGACTCGCCCGAGGGGGCCGCGAGTTCGTCCCCGAGCTGCGCAATACCAACGTCAAGGTACAGGAACTGTTGGGTGCGAACGTACAGGAGGTGCCGAACGACCCCGTCACGGTGCGTCAAGCCTTGAAAGAAGTCATCGACCTATTACGCGAGATCAGGCCGGCCGCGGCCGACATCCGTAGCTTGGTGCGCGACAACGGGCCGGAGGTGGCCAAGACCTTGCAGTCGATCCGCCGGACCTCGGACAGCGTGAACGAGGTGCTGACCCCCGAGAACAAGAAGTCGGTCACGAACACGCTGCGCAACACCGAGACGGCCACGGGCGACTTGATCCGCACCATCCGGCTGAGCGCGCTTTTGATCGACCAGGCCGAGCGGGCCGTTAAGGAGATCAACGCCCGCCTCGCGCAAGCCGAGGTGGTCCTTTCCGGCGCCGGCCGAGTGATCGGCAACGCCGAGCGCGCCAGCGCCCCCGTGGCCGACGCGGCGCCGGGGGTCGTGCAGGGCGTCCAGCAGACGGTCAAGAACGTGGTCGAGGCGAGCGCGAACGCCAACCAGGCCGTGTCCGAGTTGCGCACCACCCTCGCCGGCGTGTTGAAGCTGTTGCAGCAGGGCGGGCAGGGGGGCGGGACGGTGCAGAAAGCCTTATCCGACCCGTCGCTGTACAACAACCTCAACGACACCGCCGTGAACTTGAACCGCGTGATCGTGCGGCTCGATAAAGTCGCCCAAGACCTCGAAGTCTTCTCGGACAAGATCGCGCGCCGGCCGGAGTCGCTGGGCCTCAGCGGCGTGGTGAAGCCGAACACGGGGCTGAAAGACCCGCCCAACGCACCGCCCTCGGCACCGTACCCGCCGCAGCCCCTGGCGCCGTCGGTGCCTGCGCTCCCCAGCCAGGGTCAGCCGGTGCCGCTCTACCCGGCGTATCCGGGGTACCCGGTGCCGGCGCCGGGCGTGGTGCCGATTGCGCCCGTGCCGATCACGCCGGGGCCGCTGTACCCCGTTGGGGGCGGGGCGGGTGAGTTGCCGCCGCGCAGGGGGTAAGTGGGCGTGGGCGGCGTCAGCCAAGAACTGCCAGTGCGACGAACACCATCAGTGCCATGCCGCCGGCGACGGTGGCGACCCGCCGCTCCCGCCGGCCGAGGGCGGTCGAGGTTCCGGCGACCCAGAGCGTCACAGCAGCGCACGCCGAAGTCGGCGAGGCGACGCACGGCAGACCCATCAGGACCATGTTCGCCCCTGGCTCCGGTCGGAATGATAGGGCTACGAGGTAGGCGGATAGCGCGAACCCGGCGGCGGTACAGGCGAACGCGACCCAGAATCCGGCGCGGACCATTGGCGTAATCTTCGTGGCGGGAAGTCGCGCCCCGGCGAGCGGCGGGCGTTAGCATCCGCCTGGGTTCCGCCCCCCGTGGCGGTCCTACCCCACGCCGGCGCGGGCGACCCGCACGTCCGGGCGTGTCGAATCGCGCGAGTACGCACTAGCCCGCCCGCCGCAGAACCCACAGCAGCCCAAAGACTGTGGCGATCACGACCCCGCCGACCACTTTTCCAACGAACTGGTGGGCTGCGTTGCGAACGGAAAACTCGCGGAGATCGGCGTCGCGTCCCCGGATGCTGAGGAACACTAACCAGCAGCCGACCGGCACGAACAGCGTCGCGCTAAGCCACGCAAGATAACGGCATTCGGCCGGCGCTGGCGAGACGGACAACACGCCGAACCCGGCCCCCGCAGTGCCCATTGCCGCGGCGAAGAGGCGTCTACCCATGCCCGCGCGGGCCGAGTCCGGTTTACCGGGCATGGCTGACATTGCGACTCCTCAGTGACATTTCCCCCTTACCGCCCCTACTTCCCCGGCGGCTCGAACGCCCGCGCGTCCAGCCCCGGCGCCGGCTCGAGTTTCTCGTAGCTCCAGTCGGCGTACTGGCTCCCGCGGAACTTCTGCGCGAGGCGGCTCACGAACTGCACCCCCTCGACGGGCTTGAACTCTAAAAGCTGGAACTCCTTGCGGCCGGGGATGCCGTTCTCGCGCCCCTCGAAGTGGACGCGCGCGAGGTAGTGCGTGGCGGGGTCGAAGTACAGCAGGCACGGGGCGAGCTTGGGGTGGAACAGCTTCACGCCGGGGTGCGGGACGCCGCCGACGGGCACGGGGGCGGCGGCGGCGAAGAACGATTCGCCCTCGATCAGCGGGAACAAGAGCGCGACCCACTCGCCGGTGATGTCGGTCTGGAAGTGCCCAGTCTCCTCGGCGTTCATCGGCATCAGGGTGTACGGGTCGTCCTTGAGCATCCAGCCGGTGGCACCCGAAAGCCCGACGGTGATGGGGCGCAGGTCGTTGGCAAACTCGGCGCGGGCGCGGAACTGGCCGGGGAAGCGCATCGCCACCGCCCAACTCTGGCCCAGCGGGTTCTCTTCGGGGGTGCGCCCCAGACCCTTGCGCGTGAACCTCACAGTCTTGAACTTGGCCAGGTCGAACGGCTTGTCGCCGGCGTGGGCCTTGACGGCGAGCTTGACGAGGTCTAGC
>CAXTPM010000442.1:0-291 GCA_964245865.1 uncultured Fimbriiglobus sp.
TGTTCTCGCGCGCGAACGTCACGACGCGCCGAACCGTGGCCACGTTGTCGGTCACGACCCACCGTGGAGTCACGCTATGCCTGACTTCCATGCCTCTGGGACAGGAAGCCGCGTCGGGGGCCGGACCGACCGAAATGTGCATCTCGAAGCTGTCGATCAGGTGTCGCTCGTCCACCGGCTACCTCCGGCAAGTCAACTGGGATTGCCTGCTTCGGATTCGGCCGCACCTCACCGGCGCCGTCGGACTGACAGCCGCCCCATGGTTTTACCATTGCGTTTAGATACTCCGTA
>CAXTPM010000442.1:301-4882 GCA_964245865.1 uncultured Fimbriiglobus sp.
AGGCTTTACAGGGGCACGCTCACCTAGATTTTTGTTGGGCCGAGACGCTCGGCCGGTGCTCCGGTGCCCCGTGGGCCGGTTTGCTCTGGGCCTCGTCGAGTAAATCCTGAATCACTAAGTGACTGGGATGCGCGTCAGTTGAATCGTAGTACCGTTTCCGAAATTCTTCGGTCTGTCCCAACACCGCATCGTCAAGGATTTGGAGGTATGTAGACCGAATCGCGGCATCCGTCGGCGAACCCGCCGCTTCGATCCCGTGGGCGGCGCCGCCCACGTACATAAACGCACGGCCGCCGATCACAACGCCGTTAGCAATCACGTCGGTGACATCCTCACGCTGGTAAATCCATTCTCGTTCGTCGAAGGCTGCTAGCTCCAAGACACTTACCACGAAGAGCACGGCGTTCAAGACCGTGCCGGGGGCTAAGCCGACGTTGAGGTACATGATTCGGCCGGGGTACTCCCGGCCGGTCGGCGTGACTCGGTAAAACCGCGAGTTGGGCATGGCAACATTCCACCGCCGCCGCCAGCCGGGGATGAAACACTCAACGAGAGGCCCGTCGTATCTCCGGCCGAGGGTTCTCTCCAAACTCGGCCGGGAAATAAGCGAGCCGTACCCGACCAGCCCGACTTGACCGGGTTCGAGTTCCAACGTGAACGTTGTCACGACGACCCCAGCCTAAGGACCGAAACGCACCTGGCACCGCGGCAGTCAGCATCCTGTTAAGACGCCGTACCCGATTCTAACAGGATCATCATCCTCCAGAGCCGGTCGGTCTCGCCGCGCTCGATCACTTCGAGCGGCTTCAGGCCACTGAATGCTTCGTTGGGTGTCTGAAGCCAACTTGCGACCGCACTCGGCTCGACCAGCTTTTCGAGAGAGTCAACCAACCTGCTGATCTCGGTCAGTCGCTGCACCCCTGGCTTACTGATGGGGTGGCCCGACTCCCAACCCGTAACCGTGCGCTCGCAAAACGATGTCATCCGCGCGAAGTCACGGATCGAAAGTCCAAGGCGTTTTCGGAGTGGCGCGCACAGCGAGTCGCGCAGCCTAGTCGGCTTAGCCGTACTGACTTGTGGGATAGCAACGACTGTGACATCGGCTCGTCGTGCAGCAGGGGCTAAGACTGTCATGTCAGGACACCTCCTTAAGCAGTCTACCGCTTTCAACTTGCCAATGCAAGCGGATGTGCTGGCAAATCTGCCTACGGTCTCTTTCGGATGTCAGGAGGGGGTAGCTTGTCCCGATTGACGATTCGTAAGTAAGAACGGGGCGGCGTAAAGTTGCCGGGAAAGAAAAGGACGTTGCGGTCGTGCCGCCTGGCGGCGGCGGGGACGATCAGAGCCTCCAGTTCGGCGCCGAAGGCCAGCCGGCCTATTGCCTGCGTGAGCGGCTCTTCACCCCCCACCTGGTGCACGAGCCAGCCTGGGGCGATCATCTCGGCAACCGTCACTCCCAACAAACGCCGAACCTTAGGCAATGTCAGATCGAGCAGCCGTTCGACCGACACCTCAATCCCGACGGTAGTAAACGGCGTTTTGACCGACGCAGCGGCAAAGCCGAAGTTGCTGAAGCCGGCGAGGTACTCGGCCTGCGCCGTGTCTGCCTGGAGGGAGGTATACACCGTGCGGCACAGGCCCGGTGGGTTCCAGCGGCCGCCGGCGGATTTGGCCCCCTCGCCCGTGACAACGTCTTCTCGGCTGGCGTACTCGGATCCCGAAACCCGGAACACCGTGTCCGCCCAGGCGACGACGTGGCATTCGCACTTGGACAAAGCCTGCTGCAAAGCAGTGCTAAGCGGGTGGCGTGCCGGCTTGCCCTTTCCGCGCGGGCCGGACATTCGAGTTTCCTGGGGCCGAACTGCTCAGTACCTGTCGCTGACAGGATTATGCCTACTTACTTTCACCCCGCCCAGTCATTCACGCCGCCTCGTCATCTTGCGCTCGATTTTAATCGTACTCGCCGCCCTCAGGCACCCCGCGGATCGTTCCGTCCTGCCCACCTACGCGGCTGCCCGCTGCGTAGGTGGGTACTAGCCGGCTGGGGGAGGACACACTAGGGGATGAGAATTCCACGCCGTCGTTTTCGCGTACCAAACATCTCCGCAACCGTTGTTCATTCTGCGGCGGGGGACAGTTTCCGCACCGTGCCCAGCGCTTCCTCGAGCGCCCGCGACACCTCCTCGGCCGACGCCTCCGACCTGCGGAACCGGACCGTCACGCTCCCACCGCCCGCCGTCCGCAGCGTCTTCTCGAACGGCTTGCCGCTCTTCTTACGCCCCGACCGCCTCGGCCCCTCCCCCGCCGCCCGCCGGGCCTTGGCGCCCTCGACGAGCACCTCGGTCTCGCGCCGCGTCAGCCCCCCGGCGGCCACCTCCCGCGCGACCTCGGCCTGCTCGGCCGCCGGCACCTGGGCGACCGCGTACACCGCGTCCATCGCCGGCCGGCCCGGCGCCGCCTCGAGCACGCCCCGCGCCTCGTCGCCCAGCCGCTCGGCGATCGTGAGCGCCTTCTGCACCCACGTCTCGCTCTTGGCCATCCGCGCCGCGATGTCGGCGAGGCCGTGCCCCTGCGCCCGCGCCTTCTGCACCGCCGCGGCCAGGTCGAGCGGGCTGAGGTTCGTCCGGTGGACGTTCTCGTGCAGCTGGTGCCAGACGAGTTCGGCCTCTGTCGCGTTGACGAGGACCACCTCGATCTCGCCCCAGCCGAGCACCTGGGTCATCGCCGTGAACCGCCCCTCGCCGTAGACGACCTCGTAGTACCCCTCGGAGGTCTCGCGCACCCCCGGCGGTTGCTGCAGGCCCACGGCCTGGATCGAGCGGGCGAGCTCCTGAACCCGCTCGGAGTCGGCCGCCTTGTCGGCGCGGCGGACTTGGTCTGGGTCGGCCCGCACCCGCGACGCCGCGACGATCAGCGCGCGGGGGTTGCGCCGCCGCGCCGGCGGGGCCGCGGGCGCGGCGTCCGCGCCCGGCCCCTGCCCCGGCGACGGGGCGAACGCGCCGAGCGTGCCGTTCAGCTCGGCGAGGATGTCACGCTGCTGCCGGGTCGGCGATGCGCTGGTGCTGACCATGGGTGACCTCCTGGAGTTCGGCGACGAGGGCGCGGTACGCGTCGGCGGGTTTGGATCTCTTCGCGTGGGCGACGACTGGCTTGCGCAGGTGGAGCGCGGTGTTGACGACCGCCGAGTCGGGGATCTCCGCGCGCATCAGCGCGACCGGCCCGAGGATCTGCGCGAGCGCCTCGCGGCAGGCGTCGTGGACTTTGTTGCGCTTGCCCTTGGAGAGGAAGTAGCGGATCGCCATCGCCGGGTTGAGCGACCGGGCGTCGCTCTCGAGTTCGACGTGCGAGCGGAGCGACGCCACCGAGCGGAAGCTAAACCGCGCCGCCTCGATCGGGATGACGGCCACCGTGCAGGCGGTGAGCGCCGCGTAGCCGGTGAGGTGCGGCCGCGTGGCGGTGTCGAGCACCACCGCGTCGAAGCGCGACTCGACCTCCGCGATGGCCTCGGCCAGGCAGCCGACCATTCCGCCCCGCCGGAAGTCGTGGGTCCGCTCGAAGCGCTCCAGCCGCCGGTCGGCCGGGATGACCCAGACGTTCGGGAACGACGTGGGCTGAACGAGGTCCTCGGTCAGGATCCCGGAGTCGGCGAAGATGTCGGCGACCGAGTGCGGGAGTCTCTCGTGGGCGTCGAGGAACACCGACGACAGGTCGCCCTGCGAGTCGCAGTCGATCAGGAGCACTCGCCGCCCGGCCTCGGCCAGCACTCCCGCGAGGTTGACACTGGTTGTGGTTTTCCCGACGCCCCCCTTGTGCAACGTGACGGCGTACCTAACGGCCATGGCGGCGTCCCCCCTGGGCGGCGTCCGGGCGGCGACTTTCGCCGGCGAAAGTCGCCGCCGGCGGACGCGCCCCGCGCCCACTCCCACTATCCCACACCCCGGCACGAGTGGCGCGCCCGCGGCGCCGGAACCGCGCGGAAACCCGCCCGACTTTCGCCGGCGAAAGTCGTCGCAGCGGTCGCGCGGGCGGCGCGGACTTTCGCCGGCGAAAGTCGGGCGGCGGGGCGGTCGTTTTCGGGGCAGTGGGTCCGGTCATGGCGCGACAGTAGCGCACCCCGGTGCCGGTGGCAAGCGCCGCGACGGGGGCGGCCGCTAGTCCGGCGGGAACACGCCCTCCTCGACCAAGGCCTGGCGGTGGGCGGCCCGGTGCGGCTCGTTGACCCGGAGCGTCGCGGCCGTCGCCCGGCCCGCCGCCGTGGACCCTTCGAGCGCCGGCCCGGACCACCGGAAGTGCCGCGCCCACTTCTGGCGGCGCGGGTTGAAGAGCGGCACTACGCGACCCGTCGCCGGATCGACGCCCGAGAGGTTCGGCCCCTTGAAGCTGTTGCACGGGAAGCAGGCGAGGCAGAGGTTCGCCGCGTCGGTCGGCCCGCCGTGGCTGAGCGCGACGACGTGGTCGATCTGAAAGGGGAGGTCGTCGAACGCCTGGGGCATCCGGCAGTATTCGCAGCAGCCGCCGGCCCGCTCACGCACCGAATCGGCCAGGCTGCGGCGCACCGGCTCTAGTGAACCGTGGCGTGGC
>CAXTPM010000443.1:0-2090 GCA_964245865.1 uncultured Fimbriiglobus sp.
TCTGCTCCAGCACCGCCGGGGCGGGGTCGTCGAGTAGGTTGCGCAGCTCGCCGTCCTTGGTGACCAACTCGAAACTCGGCACGAACGTGTGCGGCGCGTCGGAGGTGTTGTGCACCTGGTAGACCATGTACCACACGACTTGTTTGCCCTTGCCGGGGACATCGACGGTGGCGATGCGCAAGGGGCGGTAGGCGAAGTGGAGCGTCCAGACGCTCACGCGGTCCAGCGGCAGCGCGATCGGCTCGACGGCGCGGAACGTCGAGGCCGCATCGGCCAAGTTGGCGGTCAGGATCAGGGCCAGGAGGGCGGCGGGGGTCCGCATGGGCGTCTCACTCGGGTGGTTCGGCGGGGGCCGGTGCGTCGAGAGTAACCGGACTTCGGGCGCCGTTCAAGCGAAAGCCGGCCTGGGTCAGCGGGTTCACACCGGTGGCGCCCGGTAGGACCGCGCGGACGGCGACAACCCCCGGCGCCGCCACTTCACTCGGCGCTAAGCCGGAGAGCGCCGCGAGCAGGGCGCGAACCACCGAGACCTCCGACGGCGTAGCGTGTGACAGCACCACCAGCACCGGCCCGGCCGGGTATCCGCTAAGTTGCCGGGCCAACCCTGCGGGCGATTCGGCCAGCGCTGTTGCCGTCTGCGGCAGCCCCGGCGTGCGCGGCAGGTAGTAGCCCAACGCGGGCAACGCCTTGGCGTTGGCGAGCAGGCGCTCGCCCGGCACCGCGCCCCTCCCGAGGCGGGCCAGCACCGGCCGCAAATCCTCGCAGTGGCTCGACTGCCGCAACTGCGCCCGGCACTCGCACAGCAAGGGCGCCGCGAGAATTAGCCCGAGGCCGAGTGCGGCGCGGCCCCCGAGTCGCGCCACCGCGTCCCCCAGGCCCGCCGCGACTAGCACGTACATCGCGGGCACACCGAAGAACAGGAACCGCCCGGCGAACGGGTACTTGCCGAGCGCCGACGCGACGAGTGCCAGCCCCAGGGGCGCGAGCAAGAGCACCAGCGCCGGCCGGTTCGACCGACTCAAGTGACCGGCCCCCAAGAGTGCGGCGAACGCGGCGAGGCCCGCCGAGCAAAACCCCGCCGTCGCAAAGCCCGCCGGCAGGTCAAAAGGCGCGACCGCGTGGTGCGCCAGCCACGCGACATCGCCCACCGAGCGCGGCGGCAGCGGCCAGAACGCGCCGGCCCAATACTCGGCGAGGTAGCGGTTCCCGGCGAGCGGCTTGAGGATCAGCACGAAGCACGCCGCGAAACTCGCCGCCCAGCAGCCGGCCACGGGGGCGAGCCAGCCGAGGCGTCGCCGGCCGTCGCGAGAGCCGAGGAGCGCGAGGCCGGCGCCGCCGAGGACGAAGACGGCGGGGTGCGACAGCCAGACCGCGAGCGCGCCGCCGGTCGCCGCCGCCAGGCCGTTGGCGAGCGTGCGCCCGCCGGGGGCGAGGCAGCGCAGCGTCAAGAGCGTCAGCCCCGCCGCGATAGCCAAGTCGAGTTCGTACTGCTTGAACTCCGCGCAGTAACTCACCGCGTGCGGCGACAGCGCGACCAGCCACATCGCCCCGGCCGCGACCCGGGGGGAGAGCAGCCGCCGGGCGACCAGGGCCACCAGCGGCAGCGACGCAAGCCCCGCCACCAGCGCCGGGAGCCGCAGCACGCACTCCGCCCCGCCGAACGCCTCGACCAGCCAGCGGCTCACGGCCAGGAAGCCGAACGGCGCGCCCTGGTTGTAGTCCAGCGGGCCGGCGAGTTCGCCGACACTTTTGCGGCAGACGTTCGCGGCCAGCATCGCCTCGTCGCCCCACAGCGAGTCGTTGCGGGCGTAGACAATCACGCGCAAGACCGCGCCGGCGAGTAAGCCAACGAGTAGGGCGGCGGTCGCCAGGCGCCCGGCGGGGGCTTCGGTGGGCGCAACGATTTGTTCCGGCACGGCCTCGGCCCTCGTCCCTGGGGCCGGCAGTCTAGCCCCCCTCGCCGGGCGGGTGCAAGGCCGACCGCGCGGCGATCTCCTCGGCGAACAGCGCGCGAATCTTGCGCTTGCCGAAGAAGTCGATCACCCACGGGGCGTGCCGCGCCACCGCCACGAGTAGCCGGCCCCTGGGCG
>CAXTPM010000443.1:2100-4870 GCA_964245865.1 uncultured Fimbriiglobus sp.
CGGTCGTCCCGCAGCGCGTCGAGCGTAGCCACCGCCACGGCCTCGCTCGTCATGCCGCGCAGGTGGTCCATCGGGATGCGGGCACTCCGTTCGAGCATGTTCTTCGAGAAGTTCGTGCGCGTCAGCCCCGGACTCACCACGACCACCGACACCCCGGCAGGGCGCAGCTCGACCCGCAACTCGTCGCTGAACGCCTGGAGTGCGAACTTCGACGCCGCGCCGGCCACGCCCGCTTGCCCACGATCGAGGAGATCATCACGACCGCCGGCGTGACCCCGCCTCGCAGCAGCGGCAGGAGCGTGCGCGTGGTCTCGACCGCGCCGAAGTAGTTCACCTCCATGATGGCGCGCAGAGTATTAACGCTCGACTCGCTCAGGTGCCCTGTGGCCCCGATGCCGGCGTTGTTGACGAGCACGTCCAGCCCGCCGAAGTGACTGATCGCGGCGTCGGCGAGTTTCTGGCGGTCGGCCGCGACGGTGACATCGCCGGGGACGGGCACGATCGCCCCGTTCGCCCCGGCGGCGAGTTCGTCCAGGGCGCCGATGCTGCGGGCTTGCGCCAGCACGCGCATGCCGCGCTTAGCGGCTTCGACGCACAGCGCGCGGCCGATGCCCTGCGAGGCGCCGGTGACGGCGACGCGGAGGCCAACAAGGGGGCGGGGTGGCATGGGGGTGGTCCTCGGGGCGAAGCGACCTCCCCCCCTCTCTCCTGGGAGAGGGGCGGAGGTCGCTTCGGAGTTTCATCTACTGGGCGTGCCACTGCTTGAGACCGTCCGCCGCGCTCACCCCTCTCCTCCTGGGAGAGGGGGCCGGGGGGTGAGGTCTCTGGGCTAGTCGCTCAGCTTCACGACGAACGCCGCCAGCGCCGCCTGGGCCTCGGCCTGCTGGGCCGCCAGCTGCTTCTGCTTCTCGGTCAGGGCATCGACCTCCTTCTCCTGGGCGTCGAGCTTGGCGAGGTACTTCTGGTACACGGCCGCTTCTTTGGGCGTCGCCGCGAGGTTCTTGCGCACGCGGTCCTGGTCGGCTATGATGCGGTTCAGTGCCTCGGTCGCCGCCGCCAGCTCGCGCGTGACTGTGTCGAGCTTGCCGCGCAGCTCCTGGGCCTGCTTCAGCTTCGCCTTCAGGCCCGCGCTGGCGTTCTCCAGCCCCAGGTAGTAGGCGAACGTGTTGGCGTCGAAGGCGCTGACGGCGGTGCTCTCGTACAGCGTGCGCTCCTCGGCGACCTTGAACTCCGCCGACTTCCCGGCCGCGAGCGGCACCTCGAAGCGGAGGAACTGCGCGGTCTCCTCGGCCGGCTTCGCGGGTTCGACCAGCTTGTACTGCTGGCCCGCGCGGTTGGGGTGCTCGATCAACAGCGTGCGGTCGGTGGTACTCCGGTTGACGGCCTTGTACAGCAGTTCCTCGCGCACCTTGCGCGTGACGGTGACGACGCCCTCGCGCGCCTCGACTTTGGTAACGGTCTGGCTCCCCGGCTGGTTCTGCGGCGCCACCTCGGTGCCGAGGTCGATGGCGTAGCTGATCAGCCGCTCCTCGTTGACCTGCAGGTCGCGCACCACCGAGTCGCCGGCGTAGGTGGACCCCTCGTAGACGGTGATCGGCCCCTGGGTGAGGTTGCCGCCCGTGGTGTTCTTGAAGCGCAGCCCGAGTAGGGGGTGCTTCGCCTGCACACTACTGTTGTAGATGCTCACCCGCCGCCCCTCCACGGGCTTGCTCACAATGGGCAGCATGGCGGACTTTTGGCGCGCTACCGTGACGGGGTGGTCGATGACGTACTGGAACGAGTCGCCCAGTTGCGTCGCGCTCGCCGCCGCCGCGACGCCCTGGGAGAGGTCCATGGTCTCGGCGAGCTTGCCGCCGAGTTGCTTCTCGAAGCTGCCGTTGGACCTGGACTGGCCCGGTGGCGCCGGCGGGGACGGGGCCGACATCGCCTCCGACTTCAACTCCGTTGACTTCGCTTGGTCGCGGAACACGCGGGCGCCAGGCTTCGGGGCCGGGACGGCCGCGTCTTCCGGAGCGAACTGGCCCTGCACCATCGCCCTGTCCTTCGCTCGCAGGTCGCCCTGGTAGGTCGGCGGGCGCAGGCTCGCAAACAACTCCAACTCGACTGCCGGGCGGTTCACGTAGAGCGGGTTGTACAGGTCCATGCGGAAGCTCACCGGCCGGCCCGAGACGAGCGCCATGCCCACGTTCTGCCAGTCGTCGTCGCTCTGGTTCTCGACCACCGCCCAGCCCTGCAAGGCCGGCGCGCCCTTCTCACTGAGCACGAGGCGGTACGAGGTCTTCCACACCGGCGCCTCGACCACGTAGCCGACGCGCACCTTGCGCCTGCCCTCGCCGGCGAACGACAGGCTCACCGACTTCTTCTGCGCGTCGTGCGAGCGGGCCAGTACCTCCAGGGCGCGCTTGAGTTCCGCCTCCAGGGCCGGGTTGGCGAACTTGACGCGCACGACCTCGGGCAGCTTGAACGCCCGCAGCCCGTCGGCGGTCAGCAGGTTGAGCACGTCCACCTCGGCCGGGCGCATGTCCGGCGCCACGGGGGCCGTGACGCGGCGCTCCAGGCTCACGATGGTGCCCGCGAACGGCTGCGGCCCGGTGCCGCCGGCCGGGCTGGCGACGAGTTCGACCCGCTCGCCGCGGGCTTGAGTGAGGATGTCCGCGAGCGTCGGGTTCTGCCCCAGGTTAATCGCGAAGCTCGCCAGGGTCTTGCCGGCCGGCTCCCTGGAGTCGTAGGTCACCGCGTCGACGCGGCCCCCGTTGAAGTCCTGGAGCGT
>CAXTPM010000444.1:0-4860 GCA_964245865.1 uncultured Fimbriiglobus sp.
GACCCGAACATCATCACGGTGATTACCGACTCGACCGGCGCGGGGCGGGTGCTGCGGAGCACGAACTTCGGCGGTACCTGGACCGACCTCACCGGCAACCTCCCCGCCGCGAGCGGCGACCAGGTGGGCCTCGGCCTGTTCTCGATCGCCATCGACTCGAACGACTTCGGGGGGCTGTCCACCCCGAACTTCGCCGACGACAACATTTACCTCGGCACCACCCTCGGGGTGTGGCGGCTCGCCGACCCGACCAGTGGCGCTCCAACGTGGGTGCGCTTCTCGGGCACCGGCGGCGCCTCGACCTCGACTGGCACCGTCGCCGTTGGGGGGGCGATCCCCGACGTGCAAGTGCGCGATGTCGAGATCAACACCACCACGGGCGTGCTGAGTGCGGCCACCTTCGGGCGGGGCATCTGGCAGCTCCAGATTCGCCCGTTCGTGCGCGGCCGCATCTTCAACGACGTGAACGGCAACGGCCTGCGTGACACCACCACCGACACGCCGATCGCTGGGGCGACGGCACTGGCGTTCCGCAACTCGGCCGTCCCCCCCGCCCAGTTCGCCAACACCACCAGCATCGCCACCGGCGAGTACGTCTTCCGCAGCCTGCCGACCGACAACTACAGCTTCACGGCCGCGAACGCCTCGAACTTGTTGGTCGATACAGGCACGAAGTACTTCGCCACCAGCAACCCGATCGCCATCGACGCCAACCCCACGACCGTGCTCAACGGGCAGGATATCTTCGTCTTCCAGCGCGCGACCATCACTGGCCGGGTCTACAACGACCTCAACGGCAACGGCAAGCAGGACGCCGGCGAGGGGGGCGCGGCGAACTACCCCGTGGTGCTGTTCGCCCCGGCCGGCACGCTCGACCCCACCAACGACACTCCGGTGGCCACCGTCACCAGCGACGCCAACGGCAACTACACCTTCGCCGGCGTCGGCCCGCTGCGCCCCAACCCGACCGGCGCGAGCACCCCGTTCGCGTCCGGTTACCAGGTGTCGGTCTCGAAGGCCGGTACCCAGGTGACGCAGAAGCCGGGCACCACGGGCGCGCTAGCGGGCGGCAGCACCCTGACCGACGCGGCCAACGCGAACGTCACGCGGGTCGGGGTGTTCCAGTTCGGGCAGATTTCGGGCACGGTGTTCACCGACGCCAACGGCGACGGCGTGTTCGCCGGCGAAGTCGGCCGCGCGGGCGTCACCGTGACGCTGACCAACGCCGACACCGGCGCGAAACTGGCCACGACGGTCAGCGCCGCCAGCGGCGCGTACAGCTTCGGCAACCTGACCACCGGCCTGGGCGCCGGGCGCTACGCGGTGACGGTCACGACCCCCGCGGGCACAGTGGTCACTAGCGCGCCGCTCTCGGCGGTCGGGGTGGTCAGCGGCAGCAACGCGACGGGCTTCAACGTCGGCCTGTTCGACGCCGCGAGCATCAGCGGCACCGCGTTCGACGACCCCAACGGCAACGGGCAGCGCGACGCCGGCGAGAACACGACCCTCGCCAACGTCACGCTCAGCCTGATTAACTCCGCCACCAACGCCGTGGTCGCCACGGCCACGACCAACGGCAGCGGGGCGTACACCTTCGCCGGGCTGTTCCCGATCCAGCGGCCGGGGAACGCCGTGCCGTACCTGGTACGCTTCGCCGGGCCGACCGCGACGTTCACGCAGTCATCGGTAGACCGCTCGGTGATCCTGAGCAGCGGCAAGGCGAGCACCGGCCAGAACGTCGAACTGTTCCGCGCGACGACGGTGCGCGGGTTTGTGTTCGACGACACCAACGGCAACGGCACGCTCGACGCGGGCGAGAAGGGTCTCGCCGGGGGGACGGTGCAACTCCTGAACGCCAACACCGGCGCGCCGGTCTACACCACCGCGGCCGACGGCAGCGGGAACTTCGTGTTCACCGGCGTCGGGCCGATCCAGGGCGGCAGCGTGCCGTTCCGCCTCGCCCCGCCCGCCGGGGTGTTCCTGACCACGCCCGAGGTCGCGCCGTTCTTCGTGACCAGCGGCACGCCGGTTAGCAACCTCGTGGTCGGCGAGTTCCGCCCGGCGGTGTTCTCGGGAGTCGTGTTCGAGGACGTGCTGGGCGACGGGTTCAGCGCCTCCGACCCGCGCCTGCCGGGCCAGACGGTGCAACTGCTGAACGCCGCCGGCGCGGTGGCCGGCTCGGCCGTCACCGACATCAACGGCTTCTACAGTATCGGCACCGGCCCCGGCACCTACAGCGCGCGGCAGGTCGTCCCCGGCGGGTTCGTCCAGACCACCGCCAACCCCGGCGCGGTCGCGGCCACGAGCGGCGCGGCCGTCACCGACCAGAACTTCGGCGACTTCCGGCTGATCACCGTCTCCGGGCGGGTGTTCAACGACCTGAACGCCGACGGCCTGGCCGGGGCGAGCGAGCCGGGCCTGGGCGGCGTGACGGTGCAACTGGTGGGCGCGGCCTCTGGGGCCGTGGTCGCCACCCAAGTGACCGACGGCAACGGGAACTACGCCTTCAACGGCGTCGGGCCGGGCAACTATCGCCTCCAGACCGTCAACGCGGGGCGCCTCAACAGCACCGCCCCGAGCCTCACGTTCCAGGCGGCGAGCGGCCAGAACGTCGGCTTCAACTTCGGGCTGTTCGGGCTGGCGTCGGTGAGCGGGTTCGTGTTCGAGGACGTCGACCGCAGCGGCGCCCCGAGCACCGGCGACGCCAGCGCCCCTGGATTCACGGTGCAACTGGTGAACGCCTCGAACGCGGTGGTCGCCAGCACGGTGAGCGCCGCCGACGGCTCGTTCAGTTTCCCCAACTTGAACCCCGGCAGCTACACGGCGCGGGTGCTGCCGCTGCCGGGCTACCAGACCCTCGCCAACGGCGTGCAGTCGGCCGGCGTGACCAGCGGCCAGGCGCTGCAACTCGCGCCGGTGGCGGTGCTGCGCCAGGCGTCGGTCGCGGGGACGGTGTTCCTGGACCTGAACCGCAACGGCCGGCGCGAGTCCTCCGACCGGGGGTTGCCCGGCGGCACGGTGTCGCTGTTCGACGGCGCGGGTACGCTGCTCCAGAGCCAGACGACCGACGCGAGCGGCGCCTACAACTTCACGACCCTGCCGGCCGGGAACTACACGGTGCAACTCACCGCGTCGCCGGGCGGGTTCAACCCCCTGGGGGGCACGTCCACCAGCACGTCGGTGACGCTGGCGCTCGGCTCGACCACGCCGGGCAACGCGCTTTCGGGCATCGACTTCGGCCTAACGGGGCGGAAGCGCTTCGCGGTCGCGGCCGACGGCGGCGGCGGGCCGCGCGTGCAGGTCTACGACGCCCTCACGGGCCTCATTCAGCAGGACTTCTTCGCCTACGAGCAGAGCTTCACCGGCGGGGTGCGCGTCTCGGAGGGCGACGTGAACGGCGACGGGGTCGATGACCTCGTGGTCGTGGCCGGCAAGGGCGGCGGGCCGCGCGTGCGGGTGTTCGACGGCGCCACCCAGGAAGTCATCCGCGACTACTTCGCCTACGAGGACACGTTCCGCAACGGACTGTACGTCACCACCGCCGACGTGAACGGCGACGGGTTCGCGGACATCATCACCGGCACCGACTCGGGCGGCGGGCCGCGCGTGACGGTGGCGAGCGGCCAGACCGGCGGGATCATCGCCGACTTCTTCGCGTTCGACTCGAACTTCCGCGGCGGCGTCCGAGTCGGGGCCGGGGACATCAGCGGCACCGGTGTGGCGCAAATCCTCGCCACCCCCGGCGTGGGCGGCGCCCCGGTCGTGGCGGCGTTCAGCGTCACCGGCCCGCAGCCGACCGCGACGGGCAGTTTCACGGCCTTCGACGGCAACTACACGGGTGGCCTGTACGTGGCGGGCAGCACCGGCGGGGTCGGCGGGCGTTCGAGCATCATCGTCGGCACGGGGCTGCTCCAGCCGGGGTCCGGCGTGGACCTGCCCACCGTGCGCGTCTTCGACGGCATCAGCCAGGCGCTGACCGGCGAGAGCGAGGCGTTCCCCGCCACCGGCGACGGCATCCTCTACAGCGGCGAGGCCCGCGTGTCGAGCTTCGACCGCAACGGCGATGGCGTGCCGGACATCGCGCTTTCGAGTGGCCCCGGCAGCCGGCCGCGCCTCAGGTACCTCGACGGCACTAACCTGCGCCAGATCGGCGACGAGGTGCAGCCTTACGAGACGGGGTTCCTCGGCGGGGTGTTTTTGGGGTAAGGGTTTCGCCGACCTGAGCGGGGGGCGTCAGCCCTCCGAGCGAGTTAGTCACTTACGGCTTGTTGTAAGTGACTAACTCGCTCGGAGGGCTGACGCCCCCCGCTCAGGTTTCGTACACTAGCCCCGCTACTCGCCCTCGCCACCCGGAATCACTCCCAATGCCCCGCGTTCTGGTGGCCGACAAGCTCGAATCCGCCGGCCTCGACTTCCTACGCGGCGCCGGCGTCGAACTCGACATCCGCCCTGGCCTCAAAGGCGCCGAGCTAGTCGAAGCCCTGCGCCTTGCGGATGCGGTGATCTGCCGCAGTAAGCCCGACCTCACCGCCGAAGTGTTGGGACAACTGGCGAGTGGCGAGTCGAAGCTGCGCGTGATCGCCAGAGCGGGCGTGGGGGTGGACAACATCGATGTGCCGGCCGCGACGCGCCTGGGCATCGTGGTGATGAACACGCCCGGCGGCAACACCGTCAGCGCGGCCGAGCACACCATCGCCCTGATGATGGCCCTCAGCCGGCAAATCGCCCCGGCGGACGCCAAGATGAAGGCCGGCGGCTGGGACCGCGCGAGCTACGTCGGCAGCCAACTCACCGGCAAGACGATTGGCGTAGTCGGCCTGGGGCGCATCGGCCAAGAGGTCGCCAAGCGCGCCACCGGCC
>CAXTPM010000445.1:0-313 GCA_964245865.1 uncultured Fimbriiglobus sp.
GTACGCCGCCGACACTCGCGGTCGCCTGCAAGCGGACGAACGGCCCGGCGGGGCGGTCGGCGAACCCGGCACGGCCGTAGCGGCCGTCGCGCCCGTTACCCTGCACCGTCACCGACGTGGCCTCGGCGCCGGCGCGGAGCAATCGGTGCGCTACCTGCCCCGCGAGTTCGGCCTCGGTCGAGTCGGCGGCGCACGTTCGCGCCGTGGCTTCCAGCGCGTGAACCACGGCCGAGGCGGCGCGGCGCATCGGGTGCAAGTCGATGGGAGTGAGGGGACGGATGAGTGTCCGCAGCTTGTCGTTCAGGAGCGGCAA
>CAXTPM010000445.1:323-4859 GCA_964245865.1 uncultured Fimbriiglobus sp.
TTCGCCCAGCAGCACCGCCCGGCCGCTGGCCCACTGCCACTCTTTGAGTTGGAAGCCGAGTTGGTCCAACTCCTCCTCGAACAGCCGCGCCGCGTCCAGGGTGCTCGCCACCAGCCAGCGGTTCTGGGCGGTGACGTAGAGCGCCGGCCGCTCGGACTCGGCGATCAGCCCGCGCACCTCCGCCCCGGCGGTGAACCACGCCGCGTGCGCGGGGAGTACCAACAGCGCCGCCTCGCAGCCGAGTTGGCCGAACGCCTCGGCGAGTGCGGCCTGCTTCGCGTCGATCGCCGCGCGCCGCTCGGCGGGCGTGGGCGGCGCGGCGAAGGTGCCCGTCGGCGGACTCATCGCGGTGGCCCGTAGGGGAACGCGATTCGCCCCGCCGCGTAGTCCTCCGCGAGTTCGCGGTAGCGCCTTGCGATGTCGAGCGTGCGTTCGAGTTCCTCGTCGGTGACGCGCCGCACCACCTTGCCGGGGACGCCCATGACCACCGAGCGATTCGGCACCACGGTGCCCGGCACCACGACCGCGTCGGCGCCGATCAGGCACTCCTCGCCGACCATGTTGTGGTCGCAATGCACCACGGCGCAATCCTGCACGTTCGAGCCGGCGCCGATCGTCACCTTGGCCACGTCGCCGCGCACCACCGCGCCGGGCCAGAGGCTCACCCCGTCGCCGAGTTCGACATCCGCCGTGACGACGGCGTTGAACGCTAAGTACACCCCGCCCGCGCGCCGCATCATTCGCCGTCCCCCGTAAATGGTGCGGTGGCAACCGTGGGGTCAATCTAGTAAACTCGGCCGCATGGGCACCCGAAGCGGCGAGTTCGGCGCGGTCGTCTTCCCGCTCGACGCCTTCGGCAGCGCGGGCTGCGGCGCCGGCGCGCAACTCCTCGGCGATGTCTTGCGCGAGATGACCGACGACGCCCGCGCCGAACCCCGGCCGATTCGCACGCACGCCTTCGCCGAACTCCTCACCGTCACCGAACTCGAGTTCGCCACCCCGGCGGACATCGGCCGCTGGCGCGCCACCGGGCGCGAGGCGATCCGCGCCGCGCTCGCCGAGTTCGAGTGCACCATCTGGCTAGCCGGCAACCACCTGGGCGCGCTCCCCGTTTACGACGAACTCGGCAAGGGCGACCTGGTGATCGTGTGCGACGCGCACCTCGACTGCTACGACCTGTCGGACACCACGACCGAACTGTCGCACGGCAACTTCCTTCGCGCGGTCAGGAAGCCGCGCCCAAAAATCGCGCACGTCGGGAGCCGCGACCTGTTCCTCGTGCCGGCCGACACCAAGCCGTATCTCGACCGCGTGTTCCCCGCCGAGGCGGACTGGCCCGAAACCCTGGCCGAAGTCGCGGCGCTGGCCGGCGGGGCCGGGCGCGTCTGGCTCGATTTGGACGCCGACGCCCTCGACCCCGCGTTCGCCCCTGGGGTGCTGGGGCCGATGCCGATGGGCCTGACGCCGCGGCAGGTGTGGCAGCTTATTATAGCCGTCGGCCCGGCAAAATTGGCGGGGCTGTCGGTGAGCGAGTTCTGCCCGGCGGCGGATGAGCGCGACCGCACACTGGGGACGCTGGCCTGGCTCTTGGAGCGGCTGCTGCTGGCGTGGTCGGAGCGGGAGTAGGACGGCTCGGCCGCGGCCGATTGCCCCCACACTCTCACCCCACGCTCGGCCGCGGCGGCCTTCTCCCCGCACCCTTGCTCGCGCCCTTGCGGGTCTTGGCTTTCTGCCCCTGCGGGCTGGCGACTTTCTCGCCCTTGAGTGTGGCAATTTTGTCGCGCAACAGCGCCGCGCGCTCGAACTCCATATCTTGTGCGGCCTGCAACATCTCTTTTTGCAGTTCCTCCATGTACTCGGCCGTCACCACGTCCGGCGCCGGGTTCCCGGCCGCTTCCTGGGCCAGTTGGTGCGCCTCCACTTCGTCCTCGATGACGCTGCGGATGGCCGTCTTCACGGTGGTGGGGGTGATGTTGTGTTCGAGGTTGTACGCCGTCTGAATCTCGCGCCGGCGGTCGGTTTCGTTGATCGCGCGCTGCATCGAGTCGGTCATCACGTCGGCGTACAGGATCACCTCGGCGTTCACGTTCCGCGCCGCCCGGCCCATCGTCTGGATGAGGGACTTGTCGGAGCGCAGGAAGCCCTCTTTGTCGGCGTCGAGAATTGCCACGAGCGCGACTTCGGGCAAGTCTAACCCTTCGCGCAGCAGGTTGACGCCGACGAGCACGTCGAAAGACCCCTCGCGCAACTCGCGCAGCGTGGCCACGCGCTCGATCGCGTCGAGTTCGGAGTGCAGCCACTTGCAGCGGATGCCGCCCTCGCGGAAGTAGCTCACGAGGTCTTCGGCCGTGCGCTTCGTGAGCACCGTGACCAGTGTGCGCTCCTCGCGCTTGCTGCGCACCTCGATCTCTTTGATGAGGTCTTGCACCTGCCCGCGCGCCGGCTTGATGTGGATGACCGGGTCAACTAGCCCCGTCGGCCGAATCACCTGCTCGACCACCTCGCCGCCGACTTTCTCCAACTCATACGGCCCCGGCGTCGCGCTCAAGCATAGGCAGCGCGTCAGGCGCCCCTCGAACTCCTCGAAGCGCATCGGCCGGTTGTCCATCGCGCTCGGCAGCCGGAAGCCGTGCTCGACGAGTGTGGTTTTCCGCGCCTGGTCGCCGTGGTACATGCCGCGCACTTGGGGCAGCGTGACGTGCGACTCGTCGATGACGAGTAAAAAGTCGTCGGGGAAGAAGTCCATCAAAGTGTACGGCGGCTCCCCCGGCTTGCGGCCGGTGAACCACCGCGCATAATTCTCGATGCCGCTACAGTACCCCACCTCGCGCATCATATCTAAATCGTAGCGCGTGCGCGCCTTCAGGCGCTCGGCCTCCAGCAGCTTGCCCTCCTTCTTGAACTGTTCGAGCCGGTCGGCGAGTTCCTGCTCGATGCCAATAATGGCGCGCTGCACTTTGTCGTCGGATGTTACGAAGTGCTTGGCGGGGTAGATGTACGCCTCGTCGAGTTCTCGGATGACCTCGCCGCCCACGGGGTGGATGACGGAGATTTTCTCCACCTCGTCGCCGAACAGCTCGATGCGGAACGCGGTCTCCTCGCTGGAGGGCCAGATTTCGATGGTGTCACCCCGGACGCGAATCTTGCCGCGCTCGAAGGCAATGTCGTTCCGCTGGTACTGGATATCAATCAACTTCGACAGCATGGTGTCGCGGTCGAGGAGTTCGTCTTTAGCGATGCGCACGACCATGCGCTTGTAGTCCGCCGGCGAGCCGAGGCCGTAGATGCACGACACGCTCGCCACGATGATGACATCCTTGCGGCTCACCAGCGCGGCGGTGGCGGCCAGTCGCAGGCGGTCGATGTTCTCGTTGATGCTCGCGTCTTTTTCGATGTAGATGTCCCGCTGCGGGATGTACGCCTCGGGCTGGTAGTAGTCGTAGTAACTAATGAAGTAGCAGACCGCGTTGTTCGGGAAGAAGTTCTTGAACTCCTTGTACAACTGCGCTGCGAGGGTCTTGTTGTGCGCCAGAATCAGCGTCGGTTTCTGCAGCGCCTGAATGACGTTCGAGGCGGTGAACGTCTTGCCGGTGCCGGTCGCCCCCAGCAGCACTTGCATCGGCTTGTTCGAGGCGGTGAAGCCGCGCACCAACTCTTCGATGGCCCGCGGCTGGTCCCCGGCCGGCCGGTACTCGCTCTGGAGCTGAAACTTCCCGGCCATGCGCTCGCCCTGCCTAGACTGAAGCGGTGGTATACGCCCGTACCATTGTAGGCGCCGCCGACACACCAGTTTAGCCGAACTCGCCCCCCCGTGCAAAGTCGGCTATCATGGCCGGCATGTTCGCGTTCCTCGCCCGCCGCCGCCGGGCCAAGCTCATCGCCAGACCGCTCGCGCCGCACCAACAGGTGCTGCTCGGCCGCAACGTCGCGCACTACGCCAGACTTTCGCCCGCCCAGCAACAGCAGGTGCGGGACTTCGCCAAAGTGGCGCTCGCGGAGTTCCGCTTCGAGGGCGGGCGCAACCACACCGTCACCGACGAAATGCGCCTGACGGTGTGCGCCCAACTCGGCCTGCTGTGCCTGCGCGAGCGGTTCGACTACTTCGCGTTCGTCCCGAGTGTGGTCATGTACGACACTCCCTTTCGCGCGGCACTGCCGAATGTCTGGGGCGACAACGAGGAGGACGAAGTAACCGAAGAAGTCCTCGAAGGCCAGGCAATACCGGGTGGCCCCGTCATTCTCAACTGGCAGGACGTAAGTCACGAGTGCCGGCACCCCGAACTCGGAAACAACCTGGTGCTGCACGAGTTTGCCCACCAACTCGACTTCGCCGGCCCCGACCTGCCTGGGGTGCCGCCGATGCCGCGCGCCGACGTGCGGGCGTGGCAAGCGACGATGGCCGACGCGATTGCGGTTCACGCGCGCGACCTGGCCGAGCACGGCGAGGGGTTCTTCAGCGCCGACGCCACCGAGCCGGTCGAGTTCTTCGCCGACGCGGTGGAGGCGTTCTTCTGCTCGCCGGCGGACTTTCGGCTG
>CAXTPM010000446.1:0-2795 GCA_964245865.1 uncultured Fimbriiglobus sp.
GTACCCGGCCATCAGGTGCGGCTCGATCAGCCCCGTGGTGATCTTCAGTTCGGCGCGGGTGTAGCGGCTGTCGATCCAGATCGGCACGCCGAGTTCGGTGGTGCCGAGGTAGTCGTGTTCTTCGGGCACCTTGCCGTGGTGGTTGACGCAGCGGTAGTCGCGCGCGATGTCGGTGCCCACCAGTTCGACTAGCTCGGCGCCCTCGTTCGGCCGGTGCAGCCCGGTCGCAATTAGGATGGTGATGCCCTCGCGCGGCACCCCGGCGGCTTCGAGTGTGGCCAGGATCGGCGGCAGGAGCAGCTTGTTGGGCACCGGCCGGGTGATGTCGCAGATCACCACGCACGCGGTCTGCTTGCCGCGCGCCAACTCCGCGAGTGGCGGGGTGCCGACGGGGCGGGCGAGGGCGTCGGCGAGTGCCGCGCCGGGATCACTCAGGGGCGGGGCGGGGCGGATGGCCAGCGGCGGGCCGGTCATCGCCGCGTCGGGGAGCGTGACGGCGAGGCCCGTCTTGCCGTAGTCGAGGGTCACGTTCATGCGGCCGGCCGTGGGGGCTTGTGGAAGTCGGGGCGGGGCTATACTATGGCACTTCGGCACCGGGGCGACCGCTTTGCGCCCCCGTCATCTTCGCACACGGCCCCCGCATGTCCATCGACAAGAGTCTGAAGCGCAAGGGCGGCATGGGCCGCAACCGCTGCGTGATGAAGCGCACCGAGCGCATCCTCAAAATGATCGAGGACGGCAAGTGGGCCGACGGCACCAGCCCGTTCGGCATCCCCAAGACGCGCGTGCTCAAGGTCGTCCTCAAAAAGAAGAAGGAAAAGACCGAAGACGAAGCGGCCGCGGCGCCCGCCGCCGGCAAGAAGAAGTAGTCGCGCCCCGTGCCGCCGGCCGCGATCGCTCTGGGCGCGAACCTCGGCGACCGCGCCGGCACGCTGGCCTGCACGCTGCGGGCGCTCCGCGCCGAGCCGGGCCTGCGCCTGGTGGCCGCGTCGCCCTTCTACGAGACCGCCCCCGTCGGTGGCCCGGCGGGGCAGGGGGCGTACCTCAACGCCGCCGCGACACTCGACACCAATCTTGAGCCGCACGAATTGTTGCGGCGGCTCCAGCGCATCGAGACCCAGTTCGGCCGGGTGCGCAGTGTGCCCGACGCGCCGCGCACGCTCGACCTCGACCTGATTCTGTACGCCGACCTCCGGCTCGACACGCCGGACTTGGTGGTGCCGCACCCGCGCTTCACCGTCCGCGCGTTCGTGCTGGTGCCGCTGGCCGACGTGGCGCCCGACTGGGTGGACCCCGCGACGGGGCGGACGGTGGCCGAGTTACTCGCTGCGCTGCCCGCTTCGGACGCAGCCGGCGTGGTGCGCTTCGACCCGCCGCCGGCGAGTGTGTCGCAAACGTTGGCCGGGCAACTGGTCCTCGTCACCGGCTCGACGGCCGGCATCGGCGCGGCGATGGCGGACGCCTGCGAGGCGGCCGGCGCCCGCGTGATCCGCCACGGGCGCCGACCGCGCGACGGCGACTATCTCGCCGCCGACTTCGCCGACCCGGCCAGCCACGAGCGCCTGTTCGCCGAGTGCGTGCGGCGCTTCGGCCTGCCCGACTGCGTGGCGCTGAACGCCGGCGCCGACACCCTCACCGGCGAGGCGGCGCGCTGGCCGTTCGAGCGCAAGTTGCAAGAACTCGTCGCGGTCGATCTCGTCGGCACCATCCAGTTGGGTCGGCAGTTCGGCCAGGCCATGAAGACGCGCGGGCACGGGAGCCTCGTGACGGTCGGCTGGGACCAGGCCGAGACCGGCATGGGGGGCGACAGCGGCGAACTGTTCGGCGCCATCAAAAGCGGCGTGACGGGCTTCACCAAGTCGCTCGCGCTGAGCCTCGCGCCCGAAGTGCGCGTCAACTGCTTGGCACCCGGCTGGGTCCGCACCGCCTGGGGCGAGACGGCACCAGAGGTATGGCAGGAGCGCGTGCGGCGCGAGACGCCCTTGCAACGCTGGGGACTGCCCGAGGACGTGGCCGACGCGCTCGTGTGGCTCGCCGGGCCGGGGGCGCGCTTCGTCACGGGGCAGGTGGTGAGGCTGAACGGCGGCGCGGTGCGGTAGCAGGGGGAGGGACCGGAGGAAAGCAGGGCAAAAGCCCGCCGACGACCGTCGGCGCGGTCGGCCCGTACTGCCGCGGGCTACCATTCAATCAGGTGACATTTCTCCGGGGCCGCGCCGATGACCGTCCGCCGCAAAGGCTCCCGCCGCATCACCGTCGAGGGCGTCGAGTACCTCTGGCGCTTCCCGCGCAAGCCCCGCCACGAATGGGACGGCAACTGCGGCGTCTGGCTCACCGTGCAGCGCGCCGACCGGGCCGGCTCGGTACTGGCACTGCACAGCCCGCACCGCCACCCGGCCGTGGCGCAAGGCTGGAGTTCGCCGGTCGTCGCAGTGCTCCCCTCGCAGGTGGCCGACGCCATTCGGCGGGCGCTCGCCGAGGGTTGGCGGCCGGGCGAGTTGGGGGCGGACCACTGGGTGGGGCTAGAGATTCCGGGCGGCGAGGCATGGGCTGACGCGATCCGGCGCCACGTCCCTCCCGCGCAGGGAGATGGGGTTTGACTCGGGAGCTGGGGGAGTGGGTCGTCGCAGCCTGGGGCCGTATCTTGAAAATGCGGTCGGGGTGCGGGCGAGTTTGGGAGGCGTCCGATGTTCGGCTGGTTCCGCAAAGCGAAGCCGTCAGACGCCGCGGCCGGGCCGTCGGTGCGGGCGGGGGTCGATGCCCTCGCGGCGTTCCTGCACGCCGACTGGCGGTGGCTC
>CAXTPM010000446.1:2805-4855 GCA_964245865.1 uncultured Fimbriiglobus sp.
ACGCCGACCCGTCGGCCGACGACGACCGGGCCATTCGGCACCTCGCCCGGCGGGGCTTCACCGACCCGCTGGCGACGAAACTCATCCAGTTCGTGCCGATCGCGTTCACCCGGTTCCTGTACCGGGACAGCGGGGTGCGGTTCGCGCCCGATTACGTCGTGCTCGGCCCGGACGGCAAACCCAAGGCGCAGCGCGCGGTGGCCGACGAGCCGGCGTACCGCGCGGCGTGGGCGCACTGCGAGGAGGCCGCGGCCGGCGGGGCGGGCGAGGCGGACTTCACCCCGATCGCGGCCCGCAGCGGCGGCTACCGCGCGCTCCAAGACCTCGTGCGCCGCGGCTCTGACCTCGCCGGCATCATCACCAGCCCGCCGATGATGTACGAGTAGCGGCGCTCCTACCCCGCCGCCAAGTTCAGGCACACCACCTCCTTGCCGTTCCGCGCGAACACGCACTTCCCCGCGAACGCCGGGTGCGCCCACACGGCCTTGCGCCCCCTGGTGGAGAGCGTCGGCTCGATCACGTGCGCCCGCCCCAACTCCTCGTAGCCCTTCGGCGACAGTCGGCACAGCACCAGGTCGCCCAGGTCGGTCAGCGCCCAAATGTTGCCGCCGTTCTCGACCCAGAACGCGCTGGCGAACGGAATCTCCTTGCCCTGGAACAACTTCGTGTCGCTCCACACGGCCTCGCCGGTATCAGCCTTACGGCACTCGACCGCGCCGTCGGCGTTCAGGCCGTAGAGGTGGCCCGCCTTCACGAATAGCGTCGTCATGAGACTCGGCAACTTGTCGGCGCCCTTGACGGTGACATTCGCGCCCCACAGCACGCTGGCACTGGGCTTGTCTTGGCTCAGTTTCACCGCCAGGCAGCCGTCGAAGTAGCTGCTCACGTACACCACGCCGCCGGCCACGCGCGGGGTGGCGATGGTGAGCGCCGGCTGCCCCGGCCGCTTGACTTCTTTCCCCTCGGGCACGTCCGGGTAGCGCAGCTTCCAGTAGACCGCGCCGGTCTCGGGGTTGAGGCCCGCGACGGTGGTGGCGGTGAACGTGATGACCTGCCGCACGCCCGCCGCCTCGGCGACGACCGGCGGGGCGTAGCAGACCTCGCGCTCGCTCAGCGCCTTCCAGACTTCCTTGCCGGTCGCCGCGTCGAAGGCCCGCACCGCGCCCTCTTTGCCGTCGGCGCCGCCGACCAGGGTAATGAGTTTGCCGGCCTCCAGGAGTAGGTGCGCGGAGTAGCCCCAGAGTGGGGGTTTGGCGCCGCAGTCCCGCACGAAGTTGGTCGCCCACACCTGGTTGCCGGTGGCGGCGTCGAGGCACAGCATGTCGCCCATGGTGCCGAGGGTGTAGACCTTGCCGCCGCTAACCACCGGCGTGGTGCGCGGCCCCTCGGGGTAACTGACGCGGCTGTACGGGCAGTCGTACTCGTGCGCCCAAACCTGGTTGCCGGTGGCCGCGTCGAGGCACAGCACGCGCTCGCGGCCCGGAATCACGCCCTTCGCCGGCGCCGGCGCGCCCTCCTTCGGCGGCAGGCGGTCCATGAGGTAGACCCGGCCCCCCGCGACCGCCGGCCCGGCGTAGCCGTCGCCGACGGGCTTGCGCCACAGCACCGGCGGGCCGTCCTTCGGCATCGTAGTCAGGATGCCCGTTTCGCTCCAAACCGCGTCGCGGTTGGGGCCGAGCCACTGCGGCCAGTCGGCGCCGAGGCTGAGGAGGGCGGCGACGGCGGCGAGGAGTGGGGCGGGGGCGCGCATGGGAGTCCTGCGTGGGCGGCGGGGCGAGCGGCTATGCTAGGGGGGCGACGCCGCAGGGCCAGACTGCGGCGGGCGGCTTACCCCGCCCCCGGCGCCACGGGGCAGACCGCCGCGAGGTGCGTCAGGAAGTCGCCGATCGAGATCATCCCCACCGGCCTGCCCGCCTCCACCACGGGGAGGTGCCGGTAGCCGCCCGCCGCCATCTTGCCGAGGGCTTGGGCGAGGGACTCGCCGGGCGCGGTGACTTCGGGCCGGCGCGTCATCACCCCGGCCACGGTTTCGCCGCCCGCGCCTCCGGCC
>CAXTPM010000447.1:0-4847 GCA_964245865.1 uncultured Fimbriiglobus sp.
GGCAGCACTACGCCCCACGCCACGCCGTCGAGGCCGGCCACCCTCACCAGCACCGACGCCATCGCCACGTGCAGCCCGGCTTCCACGAGGGTGAGCTTGGCGAACGTGCGCAGTTGCCCCAGGCCGTAGAGCACCCGCGCCGCGACCGACTGGGCCAGGCTCAGCCCGAACGGCACGGCCAAGACGCGCACCAGCGGCCCGCACTCGGCGGCGTCCGGGCCGAGCCAGCGGGCCAGGAACGCCGGGCCGAACCAGATGAGGCCGAGTTGGAGCGGCAGTGCGAGGTACAGAATGTACCGCGTGGCGGTGAGGTACAAGTGGCGCACGCCGGCGTCGTCCCCGGCGGCTTCGAGGGCGCTAATGCCGGGGGTGAGCGTCGCCGCCGCCGAGCGCAGGAGCAGCTTGGCGGTGTCGATCAGCCGGGCGGCGTTGGCGAACACACCCGCCGCGCCGGCACCCAAAACGAAGCCGATCAGCACCGTGGCGGTGAGTCCGGTGATGCGGCCCGAGAGCATCGCCACGAACCCGTCGAAGCTCGACCGCCGCACCAGTCGGAAGGTGTCGCGGTCCAGCGACCGCCGCGAGAAGCGCAACCCAGGCAGGTAGTAGTGGGCCAGAACCACATACGCCAACTGCTCAGCGAGCGACAGAATCGCCACGGCCGCGCCGAACTCGCCGAGGCTCGCGCCGCGCCAGGCCAGGTACAGCATGACGCCGGTGCGGCAAAGAGTCGCCGACACCTTGACGATGCTCTTGACGACGTATTGCTCTAGCCCGTCGAGAACGGAACCCCACACGCTCAGCGGCAGCGTCAGCGTGAGGTTCACGAGCATCACCAGCGCGAACGCCACCGTCTCGCCGGAGCCACCCCGGCCGGCCAGCACACCGATCCCGGCCAGGCCCAGCGCGAGTGCGACTAGCCCCGCTGCGCCGAACGCCGCCAGGCAGCACGACGCCACGCGGTTGAGCGCGGCGAGGTCGCCGGTGACGCGGTGGCGCGCCGCCTGGCGCACGAGCGTGACGGCGATGCCCATGTCGAGCAGCGTCAGATAACCCAGCGCCGACTCGACCACGCACCACGCCCCGTAGCGCTCGCGGCCCAGCGACTCGACCAGCGCCGGCGTGAGCGCGAACGTGGCGACCAGGCTCGCGGCGAACGCCAGCCAGTTGGCGAGCGCGTTCAGCCCGCGGCGCGGGGGTTTCGACTTCCGGGGCGCGTGGGGCACGAAAACACCCTCCGTGGTGCGATATCAGCGCGGCCACGGAGGGTACAGGATTTCCGGTTCCGACGGAAGGCGGACTACTCCGCCGCCGCGGCGGGCCGGCCGCGCTTCTTGGGGGCCGCGACTTCCGGCGCGTCGAGTTCGCTCAAGAGGTCCGGCTCCTCGGCGTCCTCCCCGGCGGCGGGGATCGCCACGTGAGCGTTCGCCTTAATGTGGATGGCTAGTACCTCGGCGATGATCGCGTCGCGCAAGTCGGGGTGCTCGCGCAGGAAGTTCTTCGCGTTCTCCTTGCCCTGCCCCAGCCTTTGGTCTTTGTAACTGAAGAACGCGCCGGCTTTGGAGATCACCTCGTCCTCGACGGCCATCTTCAGCACGTCGTCTTCCAGGTCGATGCCGCGGTCGTGCATCAGCGCGAACTCGGCGGTCTTGAACGGCGGGGCGATCTTGTTCTTCACCACCTTGACCTTGATCTCCGACCCCACCGGCTCGTCGCCGTCCTTGATGACGGTGGACTTGCGCACTTCCAGCCGCACCGAGGCGTAGAACTTCAGCGCCAGCCCGCCCGTGGTGGTTTCGGGGTTGCCGTACAAGACGCCGATCTTCTGGCGAATCTGGTTGATAAAGATCATGCAGGTGCGGGTCTTGTTGATCGCCGGGTTCAGGATGCGCAGCGCCTGGCTCATGAGCCTAGCTTGCATCCCGACCGACGGGTCGCCGATTTCGTTGTTGAGTTCGTTCTTGGGCACGAGTGCCGCGACCGAGTCGATGACGATGATGTCCACCGCGTTGGACTTCACCAGCATCTCGGCAATGCGGAGTGCCTCCTCGCCGTGGCTCGGCTGGCTCACGAGGAGCGTATCCAGGTTGACGCCGATCTTCTTGGCCCAACTGGGGTCCAGGGCGTGCTCGGCGTCGATGAACGCCGCGACGCCGCCCATCTTCTGCACGTTGGCGATGCAGTGCAGCGCGATCGTGGTTTTGCCCGACGACTCGTTGCCGTAAATTTCGATCACGCGCGCGCGGGGAATGCCCTTGCCGCCGAGCGCGATATCCAAACTCAGGGCACCCGTGCTGATGCCCTCGACATCCTGCGCGGCGAACTCGCCGAGCGACATAATCGCGCCCTCGCCGAACTCCTTCTGGATCGCGGCGAGTGCGGTTTTGAGTTCTCTGCCGTTGCGACTGCCCTCGGCCATGACTTCCGGCTCCCGGTTGAAATAGTGGTACCACGGGCCGGAAATCGCCACGGGGAGTGGCCCGGCGGGGTGGGGTGAGTGTACCCGAATCGCGTCGGCGGCGGTAGGTCCGAAGCGGGAAACTGGGGGTGGCCCAGGGTGCCGCGTTCGGACTGGCCGGCCAACGAAGATTAGAGGGCAGAGGGGGGCTAAGGGCGCGGGGAAGTGGGCGATTCGGCGGGCAGTTTTTGTGCTTCCGAGCGGGAAGTTGATCCCCCCCGCTCAGGAATTCGAGACCAGAGCCGAAGCCCTACCGCGCGGGCGCCCCGCCGTAGTTCGCGGCGAACTCCCGGCGTAGCCGCACCTGCACCTCGCCCCCGTCGGGGCGCATCGCCAGGCGGTTCTCGGCCAGGCAGAGCACGTTACGCGCCGCCGTCTCGCCTGGGGTCTTGCCGGGGAACGCGCGGGCGATCAGCTCGGCCTGCTCGGGGCTGGCCGCGGCGAGTTGGGCGAACTCCCCGGCGACCTGCGGGAGCGTGGTGCGGCCGTCGATCAGGTCGGCAACAAGGGCGTCCTTCAGCGCGGTGCGGGCACTCACGGTTCGCTGCATGTGGTCGAGGCGGGCGTGCTCGGTTTCGAGTTCGGCCATCGTCGGCAGGTCGCCACTCGGGCGACCGGGGCCGGCACTCACCGCAGCGGCGACCAGGCACGACCCGGCCCCCACCATCAGGGGGTAGGCGAGCGGGCGAACCGCCCCGGTCACGAGGCGTAAAGCAGTCAGGATGGACACGGGCAATCTCCGCAAGTCGCGGACTCCGTCGGCGCCGGCCACCCCCGCCAGTGAGGAGGGGGCGGTCAGCGGTTCGGAATCCGGCTTCGGGCGCGGTATCCCAGGCGCGACTGCGGTGCCCCGTTGGAGGCGGGACGCGCGAGTCGGAACGAGGGGCCGCACCGGCAGCCAACAGGAATCGGCCCGGCGGGAATCGCTTCGCCGCTTGGGGCCGGAACTCGGGGCGAGCCGCTTCGGGTCAAATCCGAAACGCCTTGCCGCCAGCAAGACCACGCACACCGGTGTGTGGAAGGGGGAGGGACCGACGTGCTAAAGATGTAGCAACCAGGGGGCCAGTTCCACGAAAGATGCTACAAATCTATAAGTCATTGTAGAGCAATGAGTTCGGTGTTTGTGAAGGTGGTAGGTGGAGCCGGCGACTGCCTAGTCTTGCGGCAGACCTGCCCACAATCGTTGCACCAAACCGTGCTGTACGGCGCGAGTTTCGTGACTCCGCGGCACCCGGTCACTAGACTGATGGCGGAGGCCCGACGACCCGCTGCGGGAGGCGACGATGGCGACCGCGACCCCGCCGGCCTCGAGTGCCCCGACCGTGCTAGTGCCGGCCGCTCGCCTGCCGGTGGTGGGCGATTCGGTGCTGCGGCAGATGCGCAACTGGGTCGTGTTCGCCGCCGCGTCGTGGTGGCTCCTGGGGCAACTCGCCGGGGTGCTGCGGCCGATGCTCGTGGCGGTTCTCTTGGCGTACATCCTCCTGCCGAGTTACCGCTGGCTGCGGACGCGCATGCACGCCGGGCTGGCGGTGGGCCTGATCGCCGGCGCCACCACGCTCGTGCTCGCCGGGCTGGCGAGCGCGGTGTACGCCAGCCTGGTGAGTTTCCGGGACGAGTTGCCGCGCTTCCAATCGACCGCGAGCGTGCGGATCGAGCGCGGCCTGGACCGGCTGAACGCCGCAGTCCCGGCGTGGCTGCACCGCGAGAGTTCGCGCCCGGTGGAAGAGCAGATCGGCCCCCTGCTGGCCAGCGGCACGCGCGAGGCGCTCAGCGCGGCCGGCGCGGGACTCGTGGAAGTCCTCACTGCCGGGCTGTACCTGCTGTTCATCCTGCTCGAGAGCGACCGCTTCGCCGCGCGCGTGCGCGGCCACTACCCCGGCGAACGCGGTCTGTTGCTGTTGGATGTGGCGGGGCGGATCAACGCGGCGGTGATGCGTTACCTGAAGGCGAAAGTGCTCTCCAGCCTGGCACTGGCCGTGCCGGCGTGGCTGGTGCTCACGGTGATGGGCGTAAGGTTTGCGATCCTGTGGGCGCTGCTCACGTTCTTGTGCAACTTCATCCCGTACCTGGGCAGCGCGGTGGCCTACGCCCTGCCGGTCGGGTTCGCCTTCCTCCAAATGGAGCTGGGCGTGCGGCCGGTGGCCGGAACGGCGCTCCTGCTGCTCTTGCACGTGGCGAGCGCCACCGTGGTCGAGCCAATGATTTTGGGCCGCGCGGTGGGGCTGAGTCCGCTGGTAATCCTGACGGCGCTCGCCATTTGGGGGCTGCTGTGGGGCTTGCCGGGCATGCTCCTGGCGGTGCCGCTGACGATGGTGCTGAAACTGGTGGCGGAGAACCTGCCCAGGGGAACTGCGCCATGCTAGCCCGCGCGGCGGACGGTGGGTAAGAT
>CAXTPM010000448.1:0-4840 GCA_964245865.1 uncultured Fimbriiglobus sp.
GGCGCGCGACACCTTGAACTCCGGCGGGCAGCGCAGCTCGAGCGCCCCCGCGAGGAAGCGCAGCGCGGTCGTGAGTTCCGGCGCGTGCGCGACCACGCCCGTGAGGGCCGCGTCGATGTCGGCGCGGTCGAGGTCCGACGCGCTCTCCACCACATAGGTGCGGTAGACGGGGAAGTGCGCGGCCAGCATCCGCACCGCCGCGTGGCACTCGGGGCCGGTGAGGTCGCGCCCGGCGAGGCTCTTGTGCGCCAGGACCGCCATCAGCCGCGCGATGCGCGTGACCTCGCCGACGAAGCTGGTGTCGAGCATCAGGAACTTGCCGGCCAGCACCGTCCCTTCGAACGGCGCGTGGTCGCCGGTGAACGCGCGGTGGCACTCGTCGAGGACCGACTGACCGGCGGGGTCGGTGAGCAGGCCCGTCGCGGCGGTGATGAACTCGTAGCCGGTGGTGCCGTCGCAGTCCCACGGCCGCAGCGGCTCGTGCCACGAGAGAATCTTTTCCACCACCACGTACAGCGGCGGTGCGCCCGCAGGCGCGGTCTCGCGGTACGCCGCCTGGAGGCGCGCCAGGTACCCGGCCGGGTCGCGCAGGCCGTCGGGGTGGTCGATGCGAAGTCCCTGGACCAGCCCGCGCGCCACCCAGTCGAGCACGAGCTTGTGCGTGGCGGCGAACACCTCGGGCCGGTCGGCCTGGAGCGCCGCGAGGTCGGTCACGTCGAAAAACCGCCGGTAGTTGATCTCGTCGGACCCCGCGCGCCACAGGCAGAGGCGGTACACCTGGGCCGAGAGCGCGCGGTCGAGGCGCTCGGGGTCGGCGTTCACCGCGTCGAGGTGGGCGACCGCCGCGGCGCGGGCCGAGTCGTCGCGCGCGAGCACCGCGGCGAGTTCGGCGCGCAGGCTCTCGGCGCGCTCGCGCCCGGCCGAGCCGTCGGGGTCGTCGCGCCCCGGCAGGGTCGCGGCGCGCTGCGCAGCGGCCGCGACCTCGGGGTGCCCGCAGCCGGCGAGGAGTACGGAGTAGCTGCGCGGATCGACGGGGTAGCTCATCGAGTAGACGCGCGTCACCGGGCCGCGTTCGGCGTCCAACTCGAAGCGGACTTGTCCCGACGCGAGAACTTCGCCGTAGTCGTCGCCCAGCACCGGCGCCACCAGGCGCCCCTTGTCGGCGGCGCGCGGCGGGGTGTCGAAGTCGATGTCGAAGAAGTGCCCGTAGGGACTCGATCGCCCGTGGGCGAGCACGTCGGCCCACCACGGGTTCTCCGGCGTGGCGCACATGTGGTTCGGCACGATGTCCACCAAGAGCGCCATGCCGCGCGACTTGAGGTCGGCGCAGAACGCCTCGAACTCCTCGGGCGTGCCGAGTTCGGGGTTGAGGCGGTTCACGTTGGCCACGTCGTAGCCGTGGCGCGACCCGGCGCGGGCCTGCGTCAGCGGCGAAGTGTACACCGTGCCGACGCCGAGCGACTGCAGGTAGTCGAGCTGCGCGCGGGCATCCGCGAGGGTGAACTCGGCGTGCAGTTGCAGGCGGTAGGTGGAACTCGGGCGGGGCGGCGACTGGCTCACGCGCTCACCCCCTTCCCTGGGTTCTTCGGGGCCGGCGCGGGGCGGGCGGCGCGCCGGGCCGGCGCGGGTCGAACGGGCGACTGCCCCGGCGGGGCACGGAACAATAACAGCGCGTGGGCCGGCACCGTGTGAGTCGCGCCGGGCGCGGCCTCGCCGGCCGGGGCGTGGTCGTCGGCGGTGCTCAGCACGAGTTCCCAGCGCACGCCGGCGGGCAGCGCGAACTCGGCCGGCGCGGCGGTGGCGTTCGTGCACAAGAGCAGCGTGTCGCCGACCATGGGTTCGCCGCGCGCGTCGCGCTCGCCGTGCTTCGAGCCGTCGAGCAACAGCGCGCACGCCTCGGGCGCGTCGGGCCAGCCGGCGCCGTCGAGGAGTGTGCCCGCCGCGTCGAACCACTCCGCGCCGCCCGCGCCGTTGGGGAACTTCGAGAGGCGCAGCGCGGGCTGCTCGCGCCAGATGTTTGTGACCTTGCGGCAGAACGCCAGGAACGCGATGTTGCTAGGCGTCAGGTTCCAGTTCAGGTGCGTCAACTCGTTGTCCTGGCAGTAGGTGTTGTTGTTGCCCCGCTGGGTGTGGCCGATCTCGTCGCCGGCGAGGATCATCGGCACGCCCTGGCTCAAGAGCAGCGTGGCGAAGAGGTTCCGCCGCTGCCGCTCGCGCAAGCGCAGCACCTCCGGGTCGGCGGTCGGCCCCTCGGCCCCGCAGTTCCAACTGCGGTTGTGCGACTCGCCGTCGCGGTTGGACTCGCCGTTCGCGTCGTTGTGCTTCTGGTCGTAGCTCACCAAGTCCATCAGCGTGAAGCCGTCGTGGCAGGTGACGAAGTTGATGCTGGCGGTCGGGTGCCGCCCCGCGCCGGCGTAGAGCGCCGCACTCCCCGCCACGCGGTCGCCGAACTGGCCGGGTTCGGGGGCGTGGCCGTTCCAGTGGGCGCGCACCGCGTCGCGGAACTCGCCGTTCCACTCGCGCCACCCGGCCGGGAGCTTGCCCACTTTATAACCATCGGGGCCGATGTCCCAGGGTTCGGCGATCAGCTTGCACTTGGCGAGGGCGGGGTCTTGCCGGGCGATGTCGAAGAACGCGCCCCCGGCCTCCAGGGGGTAGTGCTCGCGCGCGAGCGCCGGGGCGAGGTCGAAGCGGAACCCGTCCACCCGCATCTCGGTGGCCCAGTAGCGCAGGCTGTCCATCACCAGTTGCCGCGTGGCGGGGTGGCCCATGTTGGGCGTGTTGCCACATCCCGTGAAGTCCATGTAGTAGCGCGGCTCGGGCGCGAGGTGGTAGTACGCCCGGTTGTCGATCCCCTTGAGGCTCAAGGTCGGCCCCATCTGGTTCCCCTCGGCGGTGTGGTTGTAGACCACGTCCAGGATCAACTCGATGCCCGCGGCGTGCAATCGCCTCACCATCGTCTTGAACTCGCGCACCGCATTTTTGGGGTCCGCGGCGTAGGCCGCGTGCGGGGCGAAGAAGCCGAGCGTGTTGTAGCCCCAGTAGTTCGTCAGCCCCTTCTCCAAGAGGTGCCGGTCGTCGGCGTGGGTGTGGACCGGCAGCAGTTCGACCGCCGTGACGCCGAGCGATTTCAAGTGCGTAATGGCCGCGTCGGACGCGAGTCCCGCGTAAGTGCCGCGCTCGCGCTCCGGCACGCCGGGCATGTCGGCGGTGAAGCCCACGACGTGGGCTTCATAAATGAGCGTGCGCGCCCACGGCGTGCGCGGCGCGGCGTCGTCGCCCCAGCTAAACGCGCCGTCGATCACTTCCGCCAGGGGGGCGAACGGCGCGGAGTCGCGCGGATCAATCGTGAGGTCGTCCTCGCCGACGACGTAGCCGAACAGCGAATCGTCCCAAGTTAAATCGCGGCCGATGAGCTTGGCGTAGGGGTCGAGCAACACCTTGGCGGGGTTGTGCCTTAGCCCGAGTTCGGGGTCGTACTCCCCGTGCACGCGGTAGCCGTAGAGTTGGCCGGGGGCGCAGTCGGGGAGGTAGGCGTGCCAGACCTGGTCGGTGCGCTCCTCCAGGGGCAGCCGCGCCGTTTCGCGGCCGTCGGGGTCGAACAGGCAGAGTTCCACGGCCGTGGCCTGCGAGGCGAAGAGCGCGAAGTTGACGCCGGCCCCGTCCCAGGTGGCGCCCAGGGGGGTCGGCTGGCCCGGCCAAATACGCATCGAGAGTCCCGCAGGGTGTCGGTGGGGGTGGGTGGACGGTCGGCGGACGGTGCAAACTGTGTACCAGTCGGACAAGGGTGGCTCTCGGCGGGCGGGACTTGGCGGCGCCGGCCCCCGCGCGCCTACCATCAGCATCGGACAGCCCGAATTCCCCCCGCAGCGAGCCGAGCATGGCCGGACCCCTCGACGGAAAAGTCGCCCTCATCACCGGCAGCTCGCGCGGCATCGGCGCGGCGATCGCCGAGCGCTTCGCCAGGGACGGGGCGAAGGTCGTCGTCAACTACGCCAAGAGCGCCGACGCTGCGAAGGAAGTCGTCGCCAAAATCGAGAAGGCCGGCGGCAAGGCAATCGCGGTGCACGCCGACGTGAGCAAGCCCGAGGAGGTCCAGCCGCTGTTCGACGCGGTGAAGAAAGAGTACGGCCAGCTCGACATCTTCGTGAACAACGCCGCGATCATGGTGCGCGAGCCGCTCGAAGAGATCACCGCCGACTCGATCGACCGGCACATCCACCTCAACATCCGCGGCTACATTCTGTGCGCCCAAGCCGCCTCGAAGATGCTGCCCAAAGGAGGCGTGATTATCAACATCTCGAGTGCGATTTCGCGCATGGCGTACCCCGGCGCGGTCGTGTACACGGCCACGAAAGGCGCGATCGACGTGATGAGCCGGGTGCTCGCGGCGGAACTCGGGCCGAAGGGCATCCGCGTGAACGCCGTCGCCCCGGGGTCGACGCGCACCGACATGAACAGCACCGCGAGCGGCAAGACCAAGGCCGAGGAGAAGCAGGAGATCGAGATGACGGCCCTGCACCGCCAGGGCGAGGTCGAGGACATCGCCGACGCTTGCGCGCTGCTCGTGCGGGACGACGCGCGCTGGGTGACGGGGGCGAACCTGGATGTGTCGGGGGGCATTCGGCTCTAGCGAACTCGGATTGCGGAGCGCGGAATGGCAGGTAGGAAGTCGCCGAAAGCCCGGCGACGAACGTCGCCGGGCTTTCGGCGGCACCTGCCCGCGCCCACCGGGCATCTCATACACTAGCCCCCACTCCCCCGTCCGCTGGAGCCACTCGCATGACCTCCGCCACCGGCTACGACCTGACGCCGCTCTCGCCCGCCGAGATTCAGGAGC
>CAXTPM010000449.1:0-4833 GCA_964245865.1 uncultured Fimbriiglobus sp.
CGACGATCCTGAGCGCGCAGTGCACCGACAAGCGCGTGAACATGGTGACGCCCGCGCTGTTCGCGCGCTTCCCCGACGCGGTGAGTCTCGCCGCGGCGCCGCCGGGGGCGATTGCCGAGTTGGTCAAATCGACGGGGTTCTTCAACGCCAAGGCGAAGAACATCCAGGCGTTCGCCCAACAAATCCTGAGCCGCTTCGGGGGGCGGGTGCCCGAGACCTTGGACGAACTCGTCACGCTGCCGGGGATCGGCCGCAAGACCGCCAACGTGGTGCTCGGCGACGCCTTCGGCCAGCCGGGGATCACGGTCGATACGCACGTCGGGCGGCTGGCGCGCCGGCTGGGCTTCACCAAGCACACCGACCCCGTGAAGGTCGAGTTCGAGTTGATGGAGTTGTGGCCGCGCGCGGAGTGGACCGCCGCGAGCCACCGGGTGATCCTGCACGGCCGGGCGGTGTGCAGCGCGCGCAAACCCGCGTGCGAGCGCTGCACACTCTTGGAGTTGTGCCCGCGCGTGGGGGTGGCGGCGCCGCGCCCGCTCCCAACATTGGGAACCGACCCGGCGCCGGATTTGCGAGTCGTGACGGCGCCGCCCGCACCCCTACCGCCCCCTGAGTCGCCGCCGTGAACCGCTACGTGATCTACGCCCTGATCTCGATGGTCTTCGCCGGCCTCATGGCCCTCGCGGGCAAGAAGAGCCTCGAGGGCATCTCCTCGGATTTCTCGCTCCTGGTGCGCAACGTCTACCTCCTCCTGCTGACACTCTTGTACTGCGCGTTCACCGTGAAGCGCGCCGACCTGGGAACGCTGACCGCGCCCCTGGCCGGGTGGCTGTTCGCCTCGGCGTTCTGCGTGTTCGTCTCGGCGCTCTTCTTTTACCAGGCGCTGCAGGGCGGCAACGCCACCACGGTCGGCATCATTGACAAGTGCTCCCTGGTGGTGACGGTCGTCGGCGCGGCGCTGCTGCTGGGCGAGGCGTTTACCTGGAAGACTGGGCTATCGGTGGGGCTAGTGCTCGCCGGACTACTGCTCGCGGGGCTGACCGACGAGACCAAAAAGAAGGGCGACCCGTCAGACCCGCCGGCCGCGCAAAAAGTCGAGCCGCACCCGGCCGAACCCCAGCCCCTCGGCGGCGAGTGAGCCGCCCCGTCGCCCTCGCGCTCCTGGCGATGCTCTTCGCCGGCCTCACCGCAGTCGTGGCGAAAAAGGGGCTGGCCGGCGTGTCGTCCGACGCCGCGCTGGTGGCGCGCACCGCGTTCGTCTTCGGCTTCGCGCTGCTCTACGGCCTGGCGCTCGTGAGGCCCGCCCAACTCGGCGCGCTCACCCGCGCCCACTACCTGTGGCTCGCGCTCTCCGCGCTGTTCACGTTCCTCTCGTGGCTGTTCTACTACGAAGCACTGCAACTCGGCGACGCGGCGACCGTCGCGGCGATCGACAAGGGCAGCCTCGTCGTCACCGTGATCGGCGCCGCGCTCCTGCTCGGCGAGCCGGTCAGCCGGCGCACGGCGGTCGCCACACTACTGGTGGCGTCGGGGCTGGTGCTGGCGGCGACCGCGCCGAAGCGGCCCCCTGCCCCGCCCCCCGCCGAGTCGCTAGACTAGCCGGCACACACCCGGCGGGAGCGCGCAATGTCCAGGCTACTCGAGCGCTTCGTGCGCTACGTCAAAATCGACACCCAGGCCGACGAAACTTCGGCGAGCTACCCCAGCACCCCAGGCCAACTGGTGCTCGCGGCGCTCCTGCGCGACGAACTGCTGGCGATGGGCTACGCCGACGCGCGCGCCACCGAGTTCGGCGTGGTGCACGCCACGATCCCCGCCACGGTCTCGCACGCCGCGCCCGTGGTGGCGTTCAACGCCCACGTCGATACCAGCCCCGATGCGTCCGGCAAGGACGTGAAGCCGCAGGTGATTGCGAACTACCCCGGCGGCGACATTCAGTTGCCCGGCGACCCCACGCAAGTCATCCGTGCGGCCGAGAGCCCCGAGTTGGCGGCGCTCGTGGGCAAGACCATCGTTACCACCGACGGCACCACGCTGTTGGGCGGCGACGACAAGGCCGGCGTGGCGGTCATCATGGAGTTGGCGCAAGTCCTGGCGGAAGACAAGGACATCCCGCACGGCGTCGTCAAGGTCGTGTTCACGCCCGACGAGGAGATCGGCAAGGGCGTACTGCACCTCGAGCCGGCGGACATCGGCGCCGATGTCGCTTACACTCTCGACGGCGCGGGCGCGGGCGAAGTCGAGAGCGAGACGTTCTCGGCCGACAAGGCGGTTGTGACCATCGATGGGATCGGCATCCATCCGGCTCTGGCGTACAAGAAAATGGTCAACGCGGTCAAGCTCGCCGCCGAGTTCGTGGCGCGCTTGCCGCAGGGCGAACTGTCGCCGGAGGCCACGCGGGAGCGGGAGGGGTTCGTCCACCCGTACCAACTGAGCGGGACGGCGGCGCGGGCGACGGTGGGGTTCATCCTGCGCGACTTCGAGACGCCCAAACTCGCGGAGTACGCCGAGTTGTTGCGCGGCATCGGGCGGGGGATCGAGGCCGACTTCCCCGGCTCGCGCGTCGGCGTGGCGGTCACGCCGCAGTACCGCAACATGCGCGACGGCATGGGGCGCGAACCCCGCGCGGTGCCGTTCGCCGTCGAGGCGACCCGGCGGGCGGGGCTGGTGCCGGTGCAAAAAGCCATCCGCGGCGGGACCGACGGGGCGATGCTGACCGCGAAGGGGCTGCCGACGCCGAACCTAAGTGCCGGCGAGCACAACTTCCACTCGGTGCTGGAGTGGGTCTGCCTCGAAGAGTTGGAGGCGAACGTGCGGGTCTGCGTGGAGTTGGTGAAGTTGTGGGCCGAAGCGGGCTTGCCGAACTCCGCCCCGACTCGGTAGTCTCTCCCGCACGGCGGTTACCCCTGACTCGAGACGAGGTTCGGCGTCGATGCCCGACTGGACGCGCGACCGGCGGGTGTGGCGCGCCGCGCTCTTGGGGGCACTCGCCGTAGTGCTGGCCGTCGTCGCCTCGCGCTACCTGGAGAAAATCCGCAAGCCGAGCCGCAACGGCACCCTCACGCGCTCGGCGTTCCTGCGCTGGCGCGACCAAATCCACGCCCTCGAAGCCGGCGAGGACATCTACCGCAAGTTCAACTACCCCAACCCGCCGATCCAGGCGCTGGTGCTGCTGCCGCTGGCCCGGCTGGAGCGCGTGCCGGGGGCGATGCTCTGGTTCGCCCTGAAAGTCGGCATGGTCGCGCTGTCGTGGGTCTGGGCGGGGCGGCTCTGCCGCGACTCCGGCGGGCCGGCGCCGCCGCTGTCGGCCCTGGCGCTCGCGGGCGTCCTGAGCCTGCACCCGATTCTGGGCGACCTGAGCCACGGCAACGTGAACATCTTCGTCGCGTTCCTGGTGTTCGGCGCGCTCGAGTGCTTCCGCCGCAAGCTGGACGTTTGCGGCGGGGTGGTGCTGGCACTGGCGATCGCGTGCAAGGTGACGCCGGCGCTCTTTCTACCGTACCTGGTGTGGAAGCGCGCGTGGCGGGCGCTCCTGGGGGCGGCGGCGGGGCTGGCGCTCTGGTTCGCAATCGTGCCGGGGGCGGCGCTGGGGCCGCGGCACAACCTCGAACTCCTCGGCAGTTGGTTCGACACGATGGCCCGGCCGTTTTTGATCGACGGCAAGGTCAACGGCGAGTACGCCAACCAGAGCCTCCCCGGCCTGGCGACGCGGCTCCTGACCGACGCGCCGTCGGGCTACGACTTCGACGACGACGACGGGCACCCCGAGGCGGTCGAGTTCCGCACCGTACTCGACATCGGCCCGGCCAACGCGCGGCACCTGATCCGCGCGGCGCAACTGGGGTACGTGCTCCTCGCGGCGTGGTGCTGCCGGCTGGCGTGGGACCGCCCCGGCCCGACGCGGCAGGGGCTGCGCCAGGCGGCGGAGTTCGCGTTCGTACTCCTGGGGATGCTGATCTTTAGCGAGCGCACCTGGAAGCACCACGCGGTCACGCTCGTGCTGCCGTTCCTGGTCGCGGCGGTCTACTACACCACGCGCGAAGTCCCCCCGCGGCTCCGCCGGGTACTAATTGGCATCAACGTGCTGGTGACGCTGCTGTTCGTGGTGCCGACCGCGCTCGCCAAGCAGGCCCAGGACGCGGCCCTGGCCTACGGCACCCACTTCTGGCTGTTCCTGCTGCTGCTGGTGCAGACGGTACTGATCCTGCGCGCCGAGGCGATTACTGATTTAGGTCGAGCGCCAGGGTCGCCGGGCCGGCCTTCAGAGTGACGGTCAGCGGCGTGGTCGTGATGAGTTGGTACTTGCCTGGCGTCTCCGCGCCGCGCACCGCGACCTTGTACTCGCCCGGCGGCAGGTCTGAGAAGGCGGCGAACTTCCCGGCGGCGTCGGTGGCGAGCGAGAGCACGCGCGGCTCCGCGAGATCGACACTCACCAGCATGACCTCGACGTTCGGCAGCGGCTTGCCGGATCGGACGACCACGCCGGACACCTCGCGCGGCCCGGCCGGCGGCTTCGGATCGACCGGCTTCGGGGCGGCGGGCTTCGGCTCGGGCGCCGGCTCGGGCTTCTTCTCCGGCGCCGGCGGCGCGGGGGCCGGCTTGGGGAGTTCGGCGCGCAAGTCCTTGCGGACCTTCTCGATCGCCTCGTGCAGCCGGAACGCCTTGAGCCGGTCGCCGACGGTCTTCTCGGCGTCGTCGAGCGCCTTGTCGATGTCGGCCTGCGACTCGGGCCGGTGCCCCAGGAACCCGCGCACGGTGCGCAGCGCGCCCTCGTAGAGCCGGTAGCACCCGGCCGCGTCCGTCGCGCAGCGACCGAAGCTCGTCGCGCCGAAG
>CAXTPM010000450.1:0-4808 GCA_964245865.1 uncultured Fimbriiglobus sp.
TCCAGAATCGCGTCGGCGCACTCCATCGAGAGCACGAACCCGGACGGCCCCCCGGCGGGTCCGGCCCTCGCGGCGGAGGCGTGGGCCAGTAACTCGCGCCGGGTGCGCAGCATCCTCACGTAGCCCCCGCGCTCCATCGCCCGGTAGTAGGCCAGGTGCGCGTGCGCGGCGGCGTAGCACGCCTCCGGGGTGGTGCGGCCGAAGGGGTGGTTGATCGGCTGCTCCTGCCGGGCGATCAAGGTCGCCACGCCCATGCCGACGCCGCCCTTTTTGAGTTCGGGGAACGACACGGTGCCGGTCTGCCGCCCGAGTTCGGCCATGCCGAGCTGCCTCTCCTGGGCGCGGGTGTCGTGGACGCTGAGCCGCAGGTCGCGGTTCCACTCGATAGCGCTCATGGCGAGGTCGAGGTGGGCGTCGAAGATCAGCATCGCAACTTCCGCTGGGCGGGGTGCGGGAGGGGGCGGGCGAGCCGGCGCCCGAGTCTACTTGCCCACGAGCCTGGTGTCCAGCGGCGGCAGGCCGGGGCCGACGGCCTCCAGTCTTGCCCCCTCCCCCTCATAAAGTGGAGGGGACTGGAAAAGATCGGGCCGTAGTCCCGCCCCACGCGGGGCGGGACCGCGGGAGGTCGCACGGGCCCCAGTTGGAAACTTCCCGGCGGTCTGGGGTTTCCGAGCGGGGTGCGTCAGCCCCCTCGTGCGAGCCGCCCCCGCCCCGTTCCACACGAGGGGGCTGACGCACCCCGCTCGGAAGAGTCCGCCACGCGGCAGTTATTGGCCAGGACGCGTATCACACCCCCCGCCCGGAATACACAAGCAGGGGCCGAACTTCACCCGCTAAGGAGCGCGGTGAGCCAGGCACTCCCGACCGCAGCCCGCCCGACGCGCGTGGCGGTGATGCTCTACCTCGACCGGGTCTGCCTGAGCATCGTCCAGTCGCAAATCCGCCCCGACCAGAAACCCACCGACGAGCAGTGGGACTGGCTCTTGAGTGCGTTCTTCTGGGCCTACGCGCTGTTCCAACTCCCCGCCGGGTGGCTGGGCGACCGCTACGGGGCGCGCGGCGTGCTGGCGGCGTACCTGTTCCTGTGGTCGCTGTGCACCGCGCTCATGGGCGTGGCGAGCGGGTTCGCGGCGCTGTTCGCCCTGCGCCTGGGCTGCGGCGCGTTCGAGGCCGGGGCGTACCCGCTCGCGGCCGGGGTGGTCAGGCGCTGGGTGCCGGCCGGGGCGCGGGCGACCGCCAGCGGCTTCGTGGCGGTGGGCGGGCGCCTGGGCGGGGCGGCGCCGCGCCTGACGGTGCTTCTCGCCGCCGGGTCGCTCGGCGGCTGGCGGACGCCGTTTTTGGTCTACGGGCTAGTGGGCACGGCCGGGGCGGCGGTATTCTGCGCCTGGTACCGTGACCGCCAGGCGGCGCACCCGGCCGTGAACGCGGCCGAGGCGGACTACATTCGGGGCGACGCGCCCCCGCCCCCCGCGCCGAGGCGGATCGGCCGCCGCCGGTGCGGGCGTTCGCGCGCAGCCGCGCGCTCTGGCTCGACTCGCTGGTGCAGTTCCTGGCGAACTTTGCCTGGGCGTTCGTGGTCACCAAGCTCCCGGAGTTCCTCCAGGCGGTCCACGGCGCCACCGCCGGGGACGCGGCGTTCTACCAGTCGCTGCCGCTCTACGCGGGGATCGCCCGCGTCCTCTGGGGCGGGTTCCTGAGCGACTTCGCCACGCGCAAACTCGGGCCGCGGTTGGGCCGGGCGCTCCCCGTGGCCGGCACGCGCGTGGCAGTCGGGGCGGCGTTCGCGGCCTGCGCCGGGGCCACCGACGCGCTCGCTGCCGCACTACTTTTGGCGCTGATGGCGCTGGCCACCGACATGGGCACCGCGCCGGTGTGGGCGTGGGGCCAGGACGTGGGCGGGCGGCACGTCGGCGGGGCGCTGGGGTGGGCCAACATGTGGGGCAACTTCGGCGCGGCGCTCAGCCCCGTGGTCCTGGGCGTAGTGGTGCGCTCCTACGAGGGGGACGCGGCGGGCGGCTGGCACGCGGCGTTCCTGCTGTGCGCCGCCACGCAGGCGGTCGCCGCAGTCGCGGCGCTGGGGATCGACGCACGCCGACCAGTCACCCCGGACTGAGCCGGGGCGCCCTCCGGCTCCCGATCGCTGAGTCAATTGCCCCGAGTCGGACTCGAACCGACAACCCGCTGATTAAGAGTCAGCTGCTCTGCCAATTGAGCTATCAGGGCCGCGCGACATCGCATTCAACCAGACCGAGGCCCGCCGGGCAAGTGCGGTTCGCGCGGATTTCAGCCCCCGGAGCGAACCCGCGACGACCGGCCGGGCGTCGGCTACACTGGGGGTTTGCACTCAAACGGTCGAAGTGGGCGGACTCTGTGATGCGTGTGCCGATGCGGTGGCTCTCCGAACTCGTCCCGAACCTCCCCGCTGCGGGCGACCTCGCCGGGCGCTTCGACCTCGCGGGGCTGGAGGTGGTCGGGCGCGACGAGTTCGGCACCGCGCCATCGGAACTGCCCTGGGCGCCGGCCCTCGTGGTGGTGGCCCGAGTGCTCTCGATCGAGAAGCACCCGCAGGCCGACAAGCTCAAAATGGTGACGCTCGACTACGGCAATCCGGCCGGGCCGAAGACAGTCATTACCGGCGCGCCGAACATTAGTGTGGGCGAGTCGGGGCAACTCGTGATTTTGGGGCTGGCCGGGTGCCGGTACCACACGCTCGACAAAAATAACAACAAGACCGTCGCCACGCTCGTGCCCAAAGAGTTGCGCGGCATTCTAAACGACGCGATGTGCATGTCCGAGTACGAACTCGGCTTATCCGACGACCACGAGGGCATTATTATTCTCGACGAGGGCGACGCCACGCCCGGCACCCCCGCCGCCGAGGCACTCGGGGACACGGTGCTCGACCTCGACGTGCTGCCGAACATGGCCCGCTGCCTGGGCCTCCACGGCGTCGCGCTCGAGGCCGCCGCGCTCACCGGGCTGCGGCGCAACCCGCTGACGCTGGCCGAGTTGCCGCCGTCCGGGGCGGGGCCGGCGTTCGCCGCCATCGCGCTGCCGGACTTGGCCGCGTGCCCGCGCTACACGGCCACGCTCCTGGAGGGGGTCGGCGGGCGCCCGACGCCGCGACTTGTCAAATCGCGCCTGCGGTTGATGGGGCAAAAATCGATCAGCTACCTGGTCGATCTCAGTAACTACGTGATGTTCGAGATGGGCCAGCCGACGCACGCATTCGATTACGATGTGCTGAAAACGCGGTCGGACGGCGGCGTTCCCCGGATCGAGGTGCGGTACGCCCGTCCCGGCGAAACCCTTGTCACGCTCGACGGCGTCGAGCGCACACTCGCCGCCGATCACCTGGTCGTAGCCGACGCGGCCGGGCCGGTGGCGCTGGCGGGGGTGATGGGCGGGCGCGACACCGAGGTGACGGCCGGCACCCGGCGCGTGCTCCTCGAGTCGGCCTCGTTCGACCCCGTGGCGGTGCGCAGAGCCGCGCGGGCGTTCAACCTGTTCAGCGAGGCGGCGACCCGCTTCGCGCGCGGCATCAGCCCGGCCGCGTCCGAGGTGGCCGCGCGGCGCTTCGCCCAACTGTTGGCGGAACACGGCGCGGGGAGCGCGGCCGGCTTCGCCGAGGCGTACCCGGCGCCGGCGGAATCGCCCGCGGTCGAGCTGCGCCGGGGCGACATCGCGCGGCTCCTGGGCGTGGCCGTCCCCGACGCCGACGTGGAGCGCGTCTTGGGTTCGCTCGGCTTCGCGCTCGCCGGTGGGGCGGACGGCTGGCGCGTCACCGCCCCGGCGGATCGCCTGGACATCCAGGCCGGCCCGGCGGACTTGGTCGAGGAGGTCGTGCGCGTGCTGGGGTACGAGCGAGTCCCCGAACGGCTCCTGCCGTTCGAACTGACCCCGCAGCGGCCCGACCCCGCCGCGGAACTGGCGGACGTGGTGCGCGACCGGCTCGCCGAACTCGGCTTCTCCGAAGCAATCAACTATTCGCTGGTCTCGCCGGGGTCGCAGGCGCCGTTCGAGCCGGCCGGGGCGGGGGGGGCGCCGCCGGTGGCACTGGTGAACCCCGGATCGCCGGAGCGCTCGGTGCTGCGACGCTCGCTCTTGCCGGGGCTGCTGCAGGCGGCGCTGTTGAACGCCGAGAAGGGGGCCGGGGCGGTGCGGCTGTTCGAGGCCGGGCCGGTGTACCTCGCCCGCGCCGGAGCCGAACTCCCCGACGAGCCGCCGCGACTGGCACTCGTGATGTGCGGGGCGGACTCCGCGGGGGACTTCGACCGGCCGGCGGGGCGCGGCGCGGCGCCGGACTTCTACGACGCCAAGGGCGTCCTCGGGGCGCTGTTCGCGGCGCTGAACGCCGGCGGCGTCGAGTACGCCCCCAACCGTTCCGCGAACCACCTGCACCCCGGCCGCTCGGCGTCGATTACCCTCGGCGGCGCGGCCCTCGGCGCGGTCGGCGAGTTGCACCCGCTGCTCGCGCGCGGCCTGAAGTTCAAGGCCGCGCCGGTGGTGGCCGAACTCGACCTGGGCGTGCTGCTGGCGGCGGTCCCCGCGCGGGTGCCGTTCCGGCCGCTCAGCCCCTACCAGAAAGTCGAGCAGGACTTGGCGGCGGTGGTGGCCGAGGGCGTGCCGGCGGGCGAAGTCGAGTCGGCCATTCGCGCGGCCGGCGGCGAACTCGTGGAGTCGGTGCGGCTGTTCGATGTCTACCGCGGCGAGGCGGTCCCCGCCGGGTCGAAGAGTCTGGCGTTCGCCATTAGCTACCGGCTCGCGGCGCGGGAGTTGACGGCGAAGGAAGTCGAGCGGGCGCACGG
>CAXTPM010000451.1:0-4807 GCA_964245865.1 uncultured Fimbriiglobus sp.
GGCGGCCAGCGGCCGGCCGGCGTCGAGTCTGGTGCGCGTCGTGGCGTTCGTCTGGGTGCTGGCGCTGTTGGCGGCGCTCGTTGGTGGTGTGGCCGGCTACCAGTTGGCCCGCGCGAAACAAATCGAGGTGCCCGAAGCCTTGCGCGACCGGCTTACCCCGCGAGAGCGCGCGGCGTTCGTCGCGGCGGGGCTGGCACGCCTGGCCGGGCAGTTCGTGGCGGCGACGGCGGGCGGCGCGGCGGTCGCGGCGGTGGCCTTCTCGCGGCGGCGGCGCCTACCATCTCAGCAAGTCCCAGTCCGCAACGTCGAAGGAAGCTCGTGATGGAAAAGTTCCCGTGGTGGGGGTTCGTGGCGCTCGCCGGCCTGGCGTGGGGCGTCTACGTCCCGATCATTTTCTTCGGCGGCTCGGAACTCGGCGGCAAGCCGAACGCGCGCCTGATGGCGATCCTGTGCGTCGGCGTGGCGTACTTCGTGCTCGCGGTGCTGTTCCCGCTGTTCCTGTTCGTCAGCGGCCAGCAGGAGTGGCCGACGCTGAACGCCACGGGCCTCACCTTCGCTAGCCTCGCAGGGGTCGCCGGCGCCGTCGGGGCGATCTGCGTGATCTTCGCCAGTAAAGCCGCGGTGCAACAGGCCACCGGCGAGTTCGCCGAGGCCCGTGCCGCGCTCGTGGCCCGGAGCGCTGACGCCGACGAACTCGCACGCTTCGACGCCGACAAGCCGGTGCAGTTGGCGAAGTACCGCATGTTCATCGCGCCCCTGATCTTCGGCATCGCCCCGGTGATTAACGCGCTCCTGAGTACGGTGTGGCACCCGAAGCCCGGTAGCCCCTTGAACTTCGAGGCCCACGCCCCCGACTGGAAGCTCGTGGTCGGCATCGCACTCGTGGCCGTGGGTATTGCGCTGGTGCTGTACTCGAAGGAGGCCGGCGAGGTGAAGCGCGCCCCGTCGCCGGGGGGCGCGAGGCCCGCGCCGGCGGTGCCGACGGGGGTCGGAAGCTGACCTGAGGCGCGGCCAAGAACAAAGCGCCCCGAAAGCCCGCCGTCGCGGACGGCGGGCTTTCGGGGTCGCTTCCTCGACTTCCTGTCTTCCCCTGCGCAATCCCAACTCTGCGATCTGCACTTCCCCTGGCGGTTCCACGCCGCGACTTTGGTAGTCTTGGGAATCAACTCTGCGGCTCGCGCCAATTTTGACGCCCAGTCATTTCTGTTCTAGAAGCTGCTCACGAGCAAAGGGCGACTGCCCGAATTGCGGATTCCCCCGTCGCCGGCCGGTGCCGGCACCGGGGGCGCGTGTGTCGGCGCCCGACGATGTGGTGGGGGGAGTGCGTGATGAGCCTGGGCCTTCGAGTCCGCCTGCTGGCGGTTGCGGTGCCGCCGTTCGCGTTGGTTGCCGGGTTGGCCCTCGCTGGGCTGCCCAACGCGGCAGTCGCCGGCGCGGCGGCGGTTTCGGCGCTGGCAGTGGGCGCGGCCGTGGCGCTACTCACCGGCCCGTTCGAGAGGCTGCGCGCCACCGCCGCGGAGAGCCTCAAGCAAGCCGCGCTCGCCGCCGAGGCGCCGCCCGGCGGCGACGGCACCGGCGCGGTGCGCCAGGCGATTTCGGGCCTGCTCGACGAGTTGCGCCTGACGCGGCACACCCTGCAAGAGCGGGAGCAGGAGTTCTACCAGACCCTCACCGGCGCCGCGCAGGCCATGAGCGCCTCCGCGAAGGACTGGCGCGCGGCCCCGAGCCTGGGCGTGCAGTCGCCGTGGGCCGAGCCGAACGCGGCCTTCGCCGAGGCGTTCGGCCAACTCGCCGGAGCACTCTCGCTGGCGAACCGCCGGGCCAACGGCTTGCAGGCGGTACTCAACGACATCCCCGAGGGGGTCGTGGTGCTCGACGCCAAGCAGCAGTCGCAGTACCTCAACGCCGCGGCCGAGCACTGGTTCGGGCACCTAAACCACAAGGGGATGAAGCAGCCCGCGCGGGCGCTCCTGTGCGACGCGGCCCCGCCGGAACTCGCCGAGGCCGACGGCAACGCGGCGCCGGGCGCCGCGGAGGTCGTGCAGTGGCTAAGCGGCGGGCGCGGCGGGCTTTGCGAGGCGGTGCTGGCCACCGAAGACGGCCCGATGCCGGCCATGCTCAGCGCCCTGCCGGCTTCCGAGCGGCGCAGCGGCCAATCGACAGTGGTCCTGGTCCGCGACCTCACCACCAGCAAAAAACAAGACGCCCACACCCGCCACCTGCACCGCCGCATGACCGGGCAGCGCCTGAGTCTGCTCGTGGCCAAGGAAGGCTCCTCGGCGCTGGATGTCATCCGCACCCAGGCCGGGCTGCTCGCCCAGGCCGCCAAGCAGGCCGGGCAGCGCGAGCGCTTCATCCCCAAGGTCGAGCGCATTATCGAGGAGGTCAACCGCCAGGCGCTAGTGATCGACCTCTTGGGGTGGCTCGGGCGCCTCACGACGACCTCCGCGAGCGAACCCGAGACTGAAGAGTTGCGCCTGCGCACCGCCGCCGACGACGTGGCCGACCGGCTGCGGGGGGCGATCTCGGAGCGCGGCAACCGCCTGCAAATTGAGGGCGACGCCGGCTGGCTGATCGCCGACTCGGCCCGTGTCGAGACGCTGCTCACCGGCCTCGTCCTGCACGCCAACCAGTGCTCCGAGCAGGCCGAACTGACCATGAGCCTGTCGCGCCGCAGTGCGGTGAGTGCCAGCGAAGAACTCGGCGAGGTGATCTTCACCTTCCCGAGCCAGCCCCTGAGTGCGGCGAGCCTGGCGGACATCCGCGACCCGTTCCGCCGGCCGAACTCCGGCGTGTTCGACGGCTCGGGGCGGCACGGATTCCTCCTGGGCCTCGCGGTGGCGCACCGCATCGCCGGGCTGATGGGCGGCGAACTCGACCTCGACAGCGGCGGCGGCAACACCACCGCGCGGGTGACGGTGCCGACGCGCGGCAAGGGCGAGGGCTGGGCCGCGCAGCAGGCTTCACTCAGCGGCAGCGGCGCGGTCATCCCCGGCTCGGACGCCCGCGACGCGCTCGCCGAGTTCAGCCTCGGCGGGGCGGCGAACGGCGCCCAGTACGCCGGCGGCGACGTGGCCCAGACCCCCGCGCCCGGCGCGGCGGTCGCCGTCGCCGAGCCGCCGCACGCCGACGCCGAGCCGTCGGATCGGCTCGACTCGTTCTTCGGCCCCGGCTAACCCCAAGCAAAGGCCGCCATGAAGATCGCGTTCTACCCCGTTAACAAGACCGCCGAGGTCGAGGCCGGCGCCAACCTGCTGTCGATCCTGCTCGCCAACGAGTTCAAGATTCGCTCGGTCTGCCGCGGCCGCGGCATCTGCGCCACGTGCAGCATCAAGATCAAGGCCGGCAGCGGCCAACTGTCGCCGTGCACGCCGCAGGAGAAGAAGACGCTCAGCCTGATTGTGGGCGCCGACGCCTTCACGAGGCTCGCGTGCCAGTGCCGGGTTCTCGGCGACGGCGTGACCATCGAGCTGCCCTCGGGGTTCTACGTCGAGGCGTTCGAGGAACTGTTGGCCCTCGTCGGCGAAGAGGCCGTCACCGACTACCTGCACCCCGTCACCGGGGCGGTCATGATCCCCAAGGACAAGATCATCACCCGCAGCCAGTTACAACTGTTCAAGAACCTGCAGGACGAGATCACCAAGGTCAGCGAGTAGACCGTACTAGCCGTTAGGAAGATCGCCCATGAGCCGCGCCCCCCTCAGCACCGAACTCGACGAATCGCCCGACAAGCCGTCGGTCCAGACCCTCCAGATGATCTGGAAGGAGGGGCCGGACTGGAAGGCGGCGGAGCTACTCAAGCGCCCCGGCGCCGACGGCAAACTCACCACCGCCATCAAGAGTATCAACGGCACGCAGCCGTACGAGCACAACTACTACACCACCGAGCAGTTCTACCGCCACGACCAAGAGCGCGGCGTGCTGAAAAACGTCTACGGCCAGCGCGTGATGCGCGTGTCGGAAGACTTTATGATCGCCATGCTCGGCGCACTCGACGACGAAGTGGGCCAGGCGGCGGCGACCGAGATTATGTACAAGTGCGGCTACCAGTGGGGGCTGGAAGATATGCGCAGCTTCTGCCGCCGCAGCCAGGCCGAGTTCGAGGTCGAACTCGAAAAGATGCGGGTCGGCTTCCTGCTCGAAGAGTGGTGGTGGCCGCTGACCATCACCGGCTGGGGCACCTGGCGCTACGACTTCCGCCAGAAAGAGAAGGGCCTGTTGTACGTCGAGTTGTACGAGAGCGCGGTGGCGAAATCCATCGGCGATATCGGCAACGCGGTGTGCTACTTCTACGCCGGTATGTTCGCGGCCGTGTTTAGTGTGCTGAGCCGCCGCAACTTGGCCAGCGTTGAGATGCAGTGCTACTCGATGGGCGAGGACCACTGCAAGTTCGTGATCGGCGACTACGACAAGGTCGATGCGGCGGGCTTTTGGCGCACGCAGGGCGCCACGTCGAAGGACATCATGAAGAAGTTGACGGCGCTCTAGCATACTAGCAGTACCGCCCTCTCCTCCTGTCCCCTCCCCCCTTTCGAGGGGGAGGGCTAGGGTGGGGGGGCCAGGCCCAGTAGGTGTGAGTCGGACCCGCTTCGATGCCCCCCGGCACTGGCGAGTCCCCCCCACCCTAGCCCTCCCCCTCGAAAGGGGGGAGGGGACAGGAGGAGAGGCGTTCCCGTGGTGACGACTGTTGTGATTCCCAAGCGCCGGATCGCCTTCGGCGCCTTACTCAGCGAGGCGCCGTGGGACGGGCGCGCGAAGTCCCCGGCGCCCTTGCGCATCCCCGCCACCGTGGCGGCGCGCGTCGCCG
>CAXTPM010000452.1:0-4803 GCA_964245865.1 uncultured Fimbriiglobus sp.
CTGCGGCACGAAGTGAACCTCCAGACGCGCGCCACCCGCCAGGCGCTCGACCAGTTGAAAGCCCCGCCGCCGGTGCCGCCGGAGGTCGCGCTGAAGCCGGCGATTACCGCACTCATCGAGGTCGCCGACGCACTCGCCCGAGGGCTGGCCGAGGTCGAGGCGGCGCGCGGACGAGTCCTAGAGCGCTTCGCCGACGCCGCGGCCGAGCCGGCGCCACCACGGCCGTGGTGGCGCCGGCTCGGCGCGGCCCCGGCCCCCGAATCCGAGCCGAGTGAACTCGGCGAGTGGGCCGCGAAGAACCTCGCCGGCGTCGCCGACGGCTACCAGTTCTCGCTCCGCCGGGCCGAGCGCGGGCTGGCCCAACTCGGCGTGACCGGGTTCGACTGCGCCGGGACTCGCTACGACCCCGAGACGATGGAGGCGGTCGAGGCCGTCGCCGACCCCGCGATGGCCGGGATGGTGGTCGCGGAAGTCCGTCGGGGGTACCGGCTGAACGGCCAGTTACTGCGCGCGGCGCAGGTGCGGGTCGGGCGGTAGGTGCATCGGCCCCGGCGTGGAAGCGACCTCACCCCCCGGCCCCCTCTCCCAAAAGGAGAGGGGAAGAACCGTACTAGGCGAGTCGCAGCGGGGTGCGAGCGCAGGAGCGCAGGCACGCCACCGCCTGAGGCAGCGAGTCAGGCTCACCCCCTCTCCAAAGGGAGAGGGGGCCGGGGGTGAGGTCTCTTCCACGCCCCAGTGCGCCCACCGCCCCGTAGAATACCCGTCCGGTCCCCCCTGCCGCCGCGGTGACGAGTGCCATGCCCGAACGCCCCAAGCCCAAAATCCCCGCCGAGACGATCGTCGGCATCGACCTCGGCACCACCAACTCGGAAGTCGCCATCGTCGAGGACGGCCGGCCGCGCGTGCTGCTGGTGGACGGCGACCCGATCTTACCCAGCGTCGTCGGTCTCGCGGAAGACGGACGGCTCTTGGTGGGCAAGGCCGCGCGCAACCAGGCGGTGATCGCCCCGGAGCGCACCGCGCGCTCGGTGAAGCGCAAGATGGGCGAGGACACCACCATCAAGCTGGGGACGCAGAGTTTCCGCCCGCAGGAAATCTCGGCGATGATTCTCAGGAAGCTGCGCGAGGTCGCCGAGGCCGAGTTGGGCCGGCCGGTGGGCAAGGCGGTTATTACCGTGCCGGCGTACTTCAACGACACCCAGCGCCAGGCGACGCGCGAGGCCGGCCAACTCGCGGGCCTGGAGGTCGTGCGCATCCTGAACGAGCCGACCGCCGCCGCGCTCACCTATACGCCGAACCCGCAGAGCCTGGAGCGGTTCCTGGTGTACGACCTGGGCGGCGGCACGTTCGACGTGAGCGTCGTGCAGGCCGAGGGCGGCGTGTTCGAGGTCTTGGCGAGTCACGGCGACACGCACCTCGGCGGCGACGACCTGGACGAACTCTTGGCCGACGAGATCGCCGACGAGTTCGAGGAGCTGTTCGCGGTCGATCTGCGCGCCACCCCGGTGAGCCGGGCGCGGCTGCTGAGTGCGGCCGAGGCGGCCAAGCGGCACCTCTCCGACCACCCGTTCGTCCGCATCGAGGAGGAGTTCATCGCCGAGAAGGACGGCGTGCCGCTGCACCTCTCGACCGAAGTCGAGCGCTCGCGCTACGAGGAGCTGATCCTGCCGCTGATGGAGCGCACGCTGGATTGCGTGCAGCGCGCGCTCGACGACTCGGGCCTCGCGGCCACCCAAGTCGGCCGCGTGGTGCTGGTGGGGGGCAGCACGCGCACGCCCCTGGTGGGGCGCCTGCTCGAAGAGAGGCTGGGCCAGCCGGTCCACCGCGAGGTGCATCCCGATTTGTGCGTGGCCCTGGGCGCGGCGGTGCAGGCGGCGATCGTCGGCAAGCAGAACGTCGGCGCGGTCTTGGTCGATATCACGCCGCATAGCTTGGGCATCAAAACCCTCGAGTACCCCGACGACTTCGGCGAGCGCGTGAACGAGTTCAAGTTCACCCCCATCGTCACGCGCAACGCCCCGCTGCCGGCTACGCGCAGCGAGGTGTTCTGCACCGTGAGCGACGGCCAACCCACTGTGGAAATCGACCTGTACCAAGGCGAGAGCGGCGATGTCCGGCGCAACCACCGCGTCGGGAAGTTCCTGGTCGAAGGGCTGGCGCGCGTGCCGGCCGGCAACCAGATCGTGGTGCAACTCGACCTCACCCTCGACGGCACCCTGAAAGTGTCGGCGCGCGAGAAGTCAACCGGCCTGCTCAAGCAGATCACCATCGAGAACGCGATGGCGCGCTTCGCCCTGGAGGAGCGCGAGGCGGCGCGGGCGCGGCTCGACCGGCTGTGGGACGACTCGGCGGGCGGCGACGAACCCGAGGGCGACGACGACGGCGACGAACTCGGCGAGCACCCCAAGCCGCGCTTCAAGCTGCCCGCCCCGCCGCCGGCGCCCGAGCCGGGCGAAGGGCAGCGCGAAGCGGTGCAGGCCCGCGCGCTACTGGAGAAAGCAGCCCGGCTGCGCTCCTCGGCCGCCGAGGAGGACCGCGCCGAACTCGACCGGCTCACCGGCAAGATTCAGGCGGCGCTGGGCGAACGGCAGTGGCAGCGGCTCACCCAAGCGATGCACGAACTCACGGATGTCCTGTTTTACCTGGAGGACTCGTGACCCGCCGCCCCTGCCCGTGCTGCCAGGCGAGTCGCCCGACGGCGGCGGATGTCTGCCGCCGCTGCAAGGCGGATTTGACGATGGTGCGCGCCGTCGAGGACGCTCACGCGCGCCGGCTGGCGGCGGCGCGCCGGAAGCTAGCGGGGGGCGACGCGGCCGGGGCGGCGTCGGAGGCGGCGGCGGCGGTCAAGCTCTGGCGCTCGGCGGAGGCGGTGGAGTTGGGCGCCGTCGCCGAACTCGCCGGCGGCGAGTTCGCGCGGGCACTCGCCCTTTACGGGCGGGCGTTTTCGCCTCCGGTCCCCGAGCGGGGGGCGTAAGCCCTCCGTGTCTGGCCATCACGAGTGACAGACACGGAGGGCTGACGCCCCCCGCTCGGGGACTCAATCCCCCGGCGAAGTGCCGCGAGAAAGGTCCGATGCCCGAAGTCGTGCTGATCGTCGATGACGAGGAGAGCGTGCGGCGCACCATGCGCGACTGGCTCGCCGCGCTCCCCGAGCCGATCACCGTGCTCGTGGCGTCCGACGCCGAGCAGGCGCTGGTGCTGGCGAGCGAGTACCCCGTGGACCTGGCGGTACTCGACTGGAACCTCGGCAGCGGCACCGACGGGCTGCAACTGCTCGAAGACTTGGCCGAGTTCCGCCCGGACATCGTGGCGATCCTCGTCACCGGCTTCGCCAACCAGGCCACGCCGCTCGACGCGCTGCGGATGGGGGTGCGCGACTACCTCGACAAGAACCAGGACTTCGGCCGCAAAACGTTTACCGCCGCCGTGCTGAGGCAACTGGAGAAGCTGCGCCCGGCGAAGCGGCAGCGGGCGCTGACCGAGAGCCTCTCGGCGTTCCGCGCGGCGGTGGCCGAAGTCGTGCCGCTGGTGGCCGCGACCTCGGCGCTCAACGACCCGGTACCCTTGCCGCACGCGGTGCAGACGATCTTCCGCTTCCTGCTGCGGGCCACCGGGGCGCCCGACGGGGTGCTGATCGTCCGCACGCTGGACGCGGCGAGCGGGGCGGACTCCACGGCGGTCTACGCCCCCACGGGCGAACGGCTCGACGCCCCGGCGATCGCGTTCGGCCGCACCCTCGCCGCGTCCGTGGCCGGCGAGTCGGGGCCGGTGCTGCTCGACGGGCTGGACGACAGCGGCCTAGTCGAGTTCTACCCGTTCGAGCGCGGCCGCGCGTCGATCCTGGCCGCGCCCGTGCGGGCCGGGGCGGGCGTCACGGCGGTCCTCGAGCTGTTCGACAAGCCGACTTTCACCGACGAGGACCGGCGTCTGCTGAGTGCCGCGAGCGAGTTCGGCAGCGACCTGTTGCGCCAGGCGCTCGCGGAGCGGCAGTCGCAGTCTTTACTGGCGCGGGCGATCCAGTCGGCGCTCGCGGCCACTGCGGAAGTCGAGCGCGCGCTGAGCGGCCCCGGCGTGGTGCCGGACTCGATCCCGTCGGGCGCGGCAGCGGCGGCGCTCGCCGGGATCGAGTCCGGCGTCGCGAACGACCCCAACGCGCTCGCCGGCGGGCCGGCCACCGTCGCGCTCGCCGAGGCCATCCGCGCGCTCGCCGCGCGCCACGGCCCGGCGGCGGTGGACCACTGCCTGGTGCTGGTGCGCGACCTCAAGCGCCTCCTGGACCGCCTGACCGATGCGGGCTGAGTTCCCGCCGACTGCCCCGTGCGAATGGATGCGATGCCGAGCGTGTTCGAGGAAGTCCGCCGCCTCTTGAGTGCCGAGCGCCTGCTGGCCGACCCGCGCGCCACCGGCGCGGGCGTGGCCGTGGCCGTCATCGACTCGGGGGTCGAGCGCTCCGTCATCAGCGCGAAGTTCCCGCACGCCCAGCCCATTGAGGGGGTGCGATTCGGCCCCGGTTCGGTCGCCCCGAGTCCCGACCACGGCCGGCAGTCGAGCGCCCACGGCACGGTGGTGGCCGACATCATCTTGACCGTCGCGCCCGAGGCGACGCTGTACTCGGCCGACGTGTTCGGCCCCGAGGGCACCTGCGAAGTCGAGGCGGTGGTGGCGGCGATTCACCACGCGATCGAGGCTTGGAGCGCGAAGGTGATTAACCTCTCGCTGGGGGTGCCCGAGCACAAGCTGACTCAGTTGCCGCGGCGGAACTTGCTGCTCAAGGCGGTCGAGGCGGCGTACTCGCGCGACGTG
>CAXTPM010000453.1:0-2814 GCA_964245865.1 uncultured Fimbriiglobus sp.
CGATGCAGCCGGCGATGGTGCGGGCCACGGGGCCGAGGTCTTCGATGCCGTTCAAGAGGTCGATGAGGCCGCGCAGTCGTTCGTCGAGTCGCATCCGATAACGGTAGATGTTACCCGTACACGCCATCGTCTCGCCGACTTCCAGGAGCTGCTCGGCGGATAACATGGTGCCGATGGCCGCGCGGCGGACGACCAGCCGGATGTCGTGCAAGCCCCCGAACGGCGGCGCTTGGTTCAGCTCGAGCGCCCGGCACATCTCGGTGACGAGCGCCAGTTCCTTCTGCAGCGGCTCCAACTCGGCGCGCGGCTCGAGCTTGCCGGCGAGTTCGCGCCCCAGGGGGCTGGAGGCGTAGCCGCTGACCAGGGATCGGATTTGCTCGAAGTCGAGGAGGCCGAGGGTGTGGGCGTCCATCATTGCGGGCGTGGCTCTCCGGGGCAGGCGGCGGGGGCGGGCGTGGGGAGCGAGGCCGGCGCGGGCGGGCGGGTTCGCGCGGCGGGGGTATTGTAGCGCCGGGCGGGCTATACTGGGGTGATGAACCCGCCGAGGCTTCCTGTCATGACGACGGCAACGCAACTGCGGAACCGCGAGCGCCTGGGTGGCGATGTCGCACAGTGAGCAAGGGCGCGGGGCCGGCGCGTCGTCGGGACAACGCCTACCCTGGTGGCTGATTGTCGCCGAGCTACTCGCGTTGGGCGGCTGCGCAGTCTGGTCGGTGTTCGTGTTTTCGCTGCTGCCTTGTGGCATCGCCATGTTGGTCGTCGCCGCGGCGACCGTGACGTTTCCGCTGGCCCGCCGCCGTGCGAGCGCGGTCGCCCACTTTCTCGGCACGCTCGGCGCGTGGGTCGCGGCCACGGTCGTAGTCTTCGGGCTGATCGAGCGGTTCGGCCCCCAGCCGTTCGCGTGGCTGCTCGGCTAGTTGCGAGGATTCGTGCCCTACTTCGCCCCGGCCGGCAGCTTCTCCGCCGCCCACACCTCTAAAAACTGCTCCTGCCCCGCCAGCGACTCGAACTTCGCCGGGCGCGGCTTGTCGGCCGCGGTGTAGCAGAGCCTGAGTTTACCGCCGGCGAAGTCGTACACCCCGTGCCGCTTCTCGCCCTTCTTGCGGCCCCCGACGATCACCATCTCGAACGACTTCTCGACCTCGTTGAGCGTCAGGTCCGCCGTGGCGAGCCGGACGTGCTCGTCGGCCTTCGCGTTGGCGGCGACGTAGAGCCGGTACTCGCTCCGCTTCACCACGAGGGTCAGTTCCTCGCGCTGCTTGGCGCCGGGCAATTGCTCGACGCCCTGGTGCACCACGGATTCCGGCTTCCAGAACCCCTGCCACTTCTTGAGGTCGCCGGTCGGCTCGGGCGCGGCGGCGACCGGAGCGGGCACCTCGGCGGGCGCAGGCGGCTGGGCGACCACAACTGCGGCGAGCGTGAGCGTGGCGGCGAGGCTGATCGTGAGTCGCACGGGCGGTCTCCGCGTCGGGTTCGGGCGATATCGGCCCGCGGAATAGCCCCACTCCCCTGCCCCGGTCAAGTCCAACGGGGCCGGGCGCGCGTATCATCACAGGCATGGGCACGCGGGTCATCGTCGTCGGCGCGGGCGTGATTGGACTGACGGCCGCGCACCACCTCGCGGCCGCGGGGATGCGTGTCGAGGTGATCGACCGCGGCGAACCCGGCGCCGAGGCGTCGTGGGCCGGGGCGGGGATTCTGCCGCCCGGCTACCCCGCGTTCGCCCGCACCCCGCTCGACCAACTTCGCGCGGTCTCGACCACCGCGATGCCGGCATTCTGCGAGCAACTCGCGGCCGACACCGGCATCGACCCCGGCTACCGGCGCTCGGGCGGCATCGAGTTTCTGGCCACCGGCGAGGGGCACTTGGCCGAACTGTGGCGCGCCGAGCAGTTAAAGTTCGAGCCGCTATCGTCGGATAACCTTCGGGCGCTCGAACCGAACGTCGCGCCGCCGCCGGGGCACGACGCCTACGAGTTGCCGGGCTACGCCCAGGTGCGCAACCCGCGCCTTGTGAAAGCCCTGGTGGCCGGATGCCGCCGCTTCCGCGTGAGTTTCCGCTGCGGCGTCCCCGTCGAAGCGCTTGACGCCCGCCCCGGCCGCGCCGGCGTGTCCCTCGCCGACGGCACCCGGCGCGAGGCCGACGCCGTCGTCGCCGCTGCCGGGGCGTGGGCGGGCGGACTGCTGCGGCCACTGGGGGTGGACCTCGGCGTCCGCCCCGTGCGCGGGCAGATGGCACTCCTGTCGGCGAAACCAGGCGACCTCACACGCATCCTACTGGTCGGCAAGCGCTACTTGGTGCCGCGCGGCGACGGGCTGGTGCTGGCCGGCTCAACCGAGGAACCCGAGGCGGGCTTCTCGAAGGTGACCACGCCCGAAGCGGTTGCCGAGTTGGCGGCGTTCGCGCGCGGCCTCGTCCCCGCGCTTGAATCCGCCGAAGTCGTCGCCGGCTGGTGCGGCCTGCGCCCCGGCTCGGCCGACGGGAGGCCTAGTATCGGGCTTGCCCCAGCGTCTGATAACCTCATCGTCGCGGCCGGGCACTTCCGCGCCGGCACGCAGCTCGCCCTCGGCACCGCGTACCTGGTGCGGAACCTCATCCTCAACGAGACGCCGATCGTACCGCTCGAAGAGTTCGCGCCGGGCCGGGTTCCGCTGCCGCCGGCCGAAGGCGCGTTCCGCTCGTAGCCGATTCGCCGCCGGGTGCGATAATACCCCGATGAACGCACCGGCCCGCGATGTCGCTTCGTTGCTCGCCGCCGACCTGGCGTGGCTGTGCGACCACGCCGCCGGCCGTCCCGGCGCCGCCCCGGCCGA
>CAXTPM010000453.1:2824-4786 GCA_964245865.1 uncultured Fimbriiglobus sp.
CGAGTCGGCTCTGCCGCTCCGCCTCGCCGCCGCGCTGGTGCGGAACGTGCTCACGCCCGCGCTCGACGCCCCACCGCCGGCCCTCCTGCACCTCGCCGTGATCGGCGGCGCGGGCGCGGGCAAGTCAACGGTGGCCAACTTCCTAGTCGGCTCCGTCGCGGTCGCCGCCAACCCGCAGGCCGGCTACACGCGGCACCCGACCGCGCTGACCCCCGCCGGCCGGCCGACTCATTGGCCCGCCACGCCGGGGTTCCTCGGCTCACTGCGCCGCGTGAGCGGAGTCCGGCCCGCCGACGCGGACGAGGACATCTACCAGGTGCTGCCCGTCGCGCCGCCGGACCCCGGCGCCCCGGACCCGCTCGCCGGTGTGGTGGTGTGGGACTGCCCCGACATGACCACCGCGGCGTCCGAGAACTACGTCGGCCGGCTGATCGAGGTCGTCGCCCTCGCCGACGTGGTGGCCTACGTTGCCTCGGACGAGCGCTACAACGATGAGACCCCGACGCGGTTTTTCGAGCAGGTGGCCCGCGCGGGCAAGGCGGCGTTCGTGGTGCTGACCAAGGCGAACCCCGCCGACGCCGACGCGCTGGTGGCCAACTTACGCGCCGCCGTGCTGAAGTCACTCCCCGGCGGCGACCACATCGCCGTGGTCGCGGTGCCCGGCCTCGACGCCGCCGCGCAGCGCGACCCCGCCGGGCTGGGCCGGCCGCACCGCGTGGCGCTCCTGAACGCCGCCCTCGCCCCCGCCGGCGACCCCGCCCAGGCGCGGGCGCGCACGGTGCGCAACGCCCTAGCGTATCTGGAGGTGGCCCTCGGCCAACTGCTCGGCGGCGCGCGGGCCGACCTCGCCGAAGCGGAGGCGTGGCGGGCGCTCGTCGAGGCCGGCCGTGCGGAGTTCGAGTCGCGCTACGCGCGCGAGTTCCTCGTCGGCGAGCGCTTCGGCCGCTTCGACCGCACCCGCGCCGAGGTGCTGGCGCTACTCGACTGGCCCCCGCCCCTGGCGTGGCTGAGCGCGGCGCTGCGGGTCTTGCGCGCCCCGGCACTCTGGCTGCGCGACCGCTTTTTGCAACTGGTCAGGCGCCCCGAGTTGCCGCCGCAGTCCGAGCGCGCCGTCTGCACGAGTGCGCTGGCCGCGTGGCTCGACGGCCTGCAGGCCGAGTCGCTGCGGCGCGCGGGGTCGCACCCGGTGTGGCGGCAAATCGCCGCCGACTTCGACGCCATCCGCGCCCGAGCCGGCGAGCGCTTCGGCGCGGCGTTCCGGGACTTCGAACTGAAGGAGACCGACGACCTCGACCGCGCCGCCGGGGCGGTGCCCGAGTTCCTCGCCGCCAACCCCGCCGCGCTCTTTGCGGCGCGCCTCGGCTCCGGCGCGCTCGACCTCGCCGCAGTGGTCGCCACCGTCGCGTTCGCCTTCCCCGTGGGGTTCTGGCTGATTCTGCTGGTGCCCGCCGCGCTCGGCGTCACCCGGCAGGCGGTGGAACTCGGCGTCGGCGGCGCGGTCGAGGCGGGCCGGGCGCGGGCGAGGTCGTCCCGCCAGGCGCTCGTGGCGGAACACCTCGCCGCGCCGGTCGCCGGGCACCTCGCCGACGCCCCGACCTCGGGCGGTTCCGAGTTGGACCGGCTGCGCCAGATCACGCGCCGGCTCCCCGAGTCGGTCGCGCGCCTCAAGGCCGCGCTCGTGCCGCCGCCCGCGGCCGGGGGGGGGCCGTGACCGACGCCCCGCCCTCCGCCGCGCACGCCGGCCCGCTGCTCCGCACGCTGGCGCCGCTCTTGCGCGGACTCGCCCAAGCCCTGCGCGCCTGGCTCGACCGCGCCAGGGTCGCCGAACTCGCGGCGGTGCGGCACGCCGAACTCACCGGCCAACTGTCGGACTTGGAGCGCCAGTCGGCCGCACTCGATGTCGAGCGCCCCTTGCTGGTCGTCATGCTCATGGGCGGCACGGGGGTCGGCAAATCGACGCTC
>CAXTPM010000454.1:0-980 GCA_964245865.1 uncultured Fimbriiglobus sp.
TTTTACGCCTCCTGGTGCGGCCTATATCTCCGCGCTGTCGGATGGCGGCTTCCGCACGGCCGCGAACACCTATTCGCTGACGTTCGACCTGACCGGCTACGATCCGACGACGGCGCTGATTTCGGGCCGTTTCGCCGCCGACGACACGGCGACGATCTTCCTGAACGGCGTATCGACCGGCTTCACGACGAATACCTTCACCAGCTTGACCGATTTTTCGATCACCAGCGGGTTCGTCGCCGGGCCGCCGGGGTACGTGCTGACGCTGGTCGGGCTGCGGCGCGTGGCGGGGCCGAGTAGCGAGGTGGTGTTCGCCTTCGACTTAGTGCTGGGATTCGTCACGCTCTGGGCGCTGTCGCGCCTGGTGCCGGCGGGGGCGAACCGGGCGTGGCTAGTCGCGGCGTGGGCGTGGTTCTACCCGTTCGCCGGAGAGTTCGCACTCGCGCAGCGGGACTCGTGGATGCTCGCGGGGGCGGCGCTGGCGGTGCTCGGCTACCGCCGGGCGATTGTCTGGCCGGCGGGGGAACGCTTGCCGTGGGCGACGGCGCTCTTGGCAGGAATCGCGGCCGGGTGGGCGGTGCTGGTCAAGCCGCACGCGGCGGTTCCGCTGGGGGCGGTGTTCGCCGTCGGGGCGCCGGTGCTCTTGGCGCGGTGGGGCTGGCCGCGCAGTCTCGGGCTAGTGGCGCTGGTGGCGGTCGGCGCGGCCGCGGTGCTGGGGGCGGCGGCGGCGTACCTGGTGTCTAGCGGGGCGTGGCCGCACCTGGTCGAGGTGTTCGCGGCGTGGAACGCGGACTACTTCGCCCAGACGCTCGCCGAGGTGCGGCCGCGGGTGGCGATGACGTGGCACTACTTTCCGGGCTGGAGTTTGGTGCATGCGGCGGCGCTGCCGGTGGGCGTGGTGTGGCTCCTCTTCTCCCCTCCCCCCTGGAGGGGGGGGGGAACAGGAGGCCGCGCGGCTTTCGCGCCGCCTCCTGGCCGCG
>CAXTPM010000454.1:990-4783 GCA_964245865.1 uncultured Fimbriiglobus sp.
GCGCTGCCGGTGGGCGTGGTGTGGCTCCTCTTCTCCCCTCCCCCCTGGAGGGGGAGGGCTAGGGTGGGGGGGACTCACCTAGCAGAATCAAGTTCGGAGCGGGTTCGACCTCATTGGCCCCGGCCAGTCCCCCCCACCCTAGCCCTCCCCCTCGGAGGGGGGGGGGAACAGGAGGCCGCGCGGCTTTCGCGCCGCCTCCTGGCCGCGCTCTACCTCGGCTGGTTTGCCCAAGCCCTGCTGTTGCAGCGCTGGTTCGACTACGTCCACGTGCCCGAAATCGTCCTCGGCGTCGCCCTGCTGGCCCAATGGTCGTGGCGCGCCGTCGCCGCCCTGATGGCGGTCGTCGCGGCGGTCGTGGCCGGCGGCTACGGCGTGGTGCGCGCGGCCCAGGCGGGCGATGTCGGGGCGGCGGGCTGGGTCGAGTCGGTCGAGACGCTGCGGACCCTGAGGCGCTTCCCGCCGGCGTATGCCGACCCGCGCACCCTGGGCGACTGGTCGGCGTGCTTCGGCCCGCCGACGCCGCAACTGCGCGACCGACTCGCGCGCGTGCCGGTGCATTGCGTGCCGGGGTGGGCGGAACTCGCGGAAGTCGAGGGGTTCTTGCGGGCACAGTCGCCCCCCGTGCGCGACGGGGAACTGCTCGCGTGGAACGACAGCCCACACGCGCTGTACCTGAAGCTCGGTGTGAAGCCGGCCATGCGCTACGTGCATTTCGGCACCGCTTACGGGGTCGCGTCGCAGCGCGAGCGGCTCGACGGCGAGGTGCGCGCCTGCGGGGCACGCTTCGCGGTGAGCGATTTGGCGCGGATGGTACCGTCGGACCTGGCGATGGCGGGCGAGCCGGGAAAATCGGGGCCGCTGGACCCCCCGCCGTGGCTTCCGGGGTGGGCGCGGCGGGAGTTTCCGTGGAATCGGCCGGTCGCGTTCCGGGCGGGCCGCTATTGTGTACACCGTCTGGACGGGCCGACGGCGGGTGCGATCTGCCGGCCGGACTTGGAACTCGGCCAACTGGAACTCGTGCGCGGGGCGGGGGCGGATGACTGACGGGGCGAATCCGGGGCGGCGGGCCGGGGCGGCGCTGGGGTGGCTGGCGTTCGGGCTGGCACTGGCGCTGGGCGTGCCGGTGAGCCTGCGCCTGCCGGCGTGGTGCGACCTGAGTCTGTACCAGGTCTCGGCGCAGTGCGTGGCCGGGGGCGGGGCGGTCTACCGCGACGTGTTCGACACCAACCTGCCGGGGTTCGTGCTCGCCCTCGTGGGCGTGCGCTCGCTGTTCGGCACCAGCACCGAGGCGGTCTACGCGGCCGACCTGGCCATCGTCGCCGGCGCGGTGCTGCTCTTGAACCGCCTGGCGCGGGGCGGTGGCCAGGCGGGGGGCGCCGCGCCGGCGTGGCTGGCGGCGGGGGCGGCGTGGTTCTACCTGTTCGCCAGCGAGTTCGCCCACGCGCAGCGCGACACCTGGATGCTGCTGCCGGCGAGCGCGGCGGTGCTGCTGCCGTGGCGCTACCTCGTTCACGGCGACTCGAAGCGCCCGGCGCTCGTCGGGCTAGTGGCGGGAGTCGCGGCGGGGCTGGCGCTCACGGTGAAGCCGCACGCGGTGATCCCGCTGATGCTCGGCCTCGCGGCGGGGCTGCCGGGCCTCGCGGCGGCGCGCGGCCTGCGGGCGGTGCTGGCGTACTCGGCGGCGGGACTGGGCGGCGTGGCGCTGGTGGGCCTCGCGCTCGTGGCGTACCTGGTGCGGAGCAGGGCGTGGGACAGTTTCGTGGAGGTGTTCACCGTCTGGAACACCGGCTACGCGGCGGTGATGTGGGCCGAGTTGCCGCGGCGGCTGGCGGTCGAGTTCGACTACTTCGCCCCGTGGAACTACCTGCACCTTGCGGCCGTGCCGGTGGCGCTCGTATCGATTCTCGACGCGGCCGGCGGCGGCACGCCCGGCGCGAAACTGCCGGCGCGGCTGTGGCGCCGGGCCGGGTCGGCGGCGGATCGCTCGGCGCGGCTAATCCTGGGCCTGTTCTACCTCGGCTGGACCCTGCAAGCCCTGGTGGTGCAGCGCGAGTTCCACTACGTGCACGTGCCGGAAATCCTCCTGGCACTCGCGGTGCTGCGCTCGCAGGGGTGGTGGCCGGCGCTCGCCATCTTGGGTTGGCTGAGCGTCTCGACCGTGCTAATCGGGCTGAAGCTGGTGCCCGACCAGACGCCCCCGGCGGGGTACTGCGACCCGGAGTTCAAGACCATCGTGTGGGTCCGGCACCCGCTCGCCGAACCCGAGAGGTGGGCGGCGTGGCCGAGCTGCTTCCGCGCCGGGCTGGGGCGGCGGGAGGCGGCGGAGCGATCGATGCACCTCGCGCAAATCCGCGAATTTTCCTCGGGCACCGACTGGGCCGAACTGACCGACATCGCCGACGAGTTGCGCCGCCTCGGGGCGGGCGACCGCGAGGTGTTGGCCTGGCACGACACGCCGCACGGGGTCTACCTGCTGGTGCCCGCCTGGCCGGGGTTCCGCTTCCAGCACGTGAGCGCGATGATGAACCTCGGCCCGAAGTACGAGGCGCGCGTGCTGGCCGAACTCGAATCCGCGCGGGGAATCAAGTACGTCGTGACTGATCTCAAGCGCGTGGCGGTCGATGGCGCGGCGATGCCGGAGTACACCAGCGCCGGAGCGGACGGGCTGCCGGTTTCGACACGCGCGGACCTCAAGGAATCGTTCCCGCTGAACTGCCCCGTGGTCTTCCGCAGCGGTGGCACCGGGCGCTACGCGCTGCACCTGTTCCGCGCCCCCACCACCCCCCCGTGAGGCGACGATGGCGACCCCCCCCGAAACCATTGGCGTCGGCCTGATCGGCGCCGGCGACATCTCGATCCTGCACGCCCGCGCGATTGCCAAAGTGCCGGGCGCCAAGCTCGTCGGCCTGTGGAACCGCTCGCAAGACCGGGCGAGGGAGCGCGCCGCGGATTTCGGCTGCCGCACGTTCGCCACACCCGAGGAGCTAGTCGCCGACCCGGATATCCACGCGGTGTTCGTGCTCACCAACCTGGAGACGCACCACGAGTACACCACGCTCGCGCTCCGGGCCGGGAAGCACGTGCTAGTCGAGAAGCCAGTCGGGGCGAGCGTCGCGGAGATCACCGAAATGCGCGACCTCGCCGCTGCGAAGGGGCTGGTGTGCCTGCCGGGGCACAACTACGTGTACGAGGCCTCGATGGAGCGCACGCGGGAGTTGGTACACGCCGGCGACCTCGGCAAAATCGTTTCGGTGTACGTGATGTACAACATTCGCCACGCCGAGGAGGTGGCGAAGCGCTTCCCCGGCGTGGTGCGGCAAATCCTCACGCACCACTCGTACATATTACTGTACCTCGTCGGCGCCCCCGTCGAACTCGTGGCGATGAAGGCGACTCTCAGCTACGCCGAGTACCCCGAAGAAGACATTGCGATGGTGCAGATGCGCCTCGAAAACGGCGCGCTGGCCCACTTCTGCGCGAGCTTCGCGGCCGACGACCACGCGGCCGACCCGTGGACAGTGGTGGTGAAGGTCATCGGCACCGGCGGCTCCACGCGCTACAGTTACCGCGACCACGTGGAAATTAAACCGGGGATGGTGCACAGCCAGACGTATACCGCGTACCAAGGGTCGGTGCTGAACGAGGTGCGGCACTTCCTAGTCGATTGCCTACGCCTGGGGCAGCCGCCGCGCTCAACGATGGACGACGCGATCACGGCGCAGCGGATGATCGAGGCGGCGGAGGAGAGCATTCGCACGGGGCGGGTAGTGGGGCTGGGGTAAGTCAGCGCCGC
>CAXTPM010000455.1:0-1241 GCA_964245865.1 uncultured Fimbriiglobus sp.
AGCCGCGCCCCTCGTTGGCGCGGTCGAACGCGGTCACGTCGATGAACATCGGGTCATCGACCCACTGCCCGCCCTGGTCCTTTTTGCGGTTGGTCACGGCGAAGGCGATGCCGGCGACCTTCAGGCCGCTGTTGGTCGTGCGCACTTCGGGGTCGCGGGTCAGTCGGCCGACGAGGATCACGCGGTTGAAATTGGCCATGGCGAAGTTGCCTCGGGTGCCGGCCGGCGCGGGGGTCAGTTCAGCGTACTGTGTCAGTTGCAGATGTCGCGCCGGTCCAACCGCCTTAGTTTGGCAAGTTTTCCGCGAATGTCAACGGCCGTAGCCGATTACTCGGGCTTGCCTTCCTCGCGCCGGGGCGCCGGGCGCCGCCCGCCGGTCGCGGCGGCGAACGCCTCCCCCTCCATGTTGCCGTCGAGGTTCGGCGTGATGTCCGCCGCGCTGGCTTCCTCTTGCATGCCGCGCACCGCGAACGCGGGGGTGTTGTCGTTGCGCGCAATATCGAGAAGCGTGTCGGCCCACTTCTCGTCGATTTTGATCGTCAGCAGGCGTAGCACATTTTCGTTGATCGCAAAGTCGCGCTCGAGGTCGCGCTGCTTCAGACTGTCGAGTTTATAGTAAACAATGTGGTACGACGCCTTCTTCTGCTTCTTCACCGCGTAGGCGGTCTTGCGGCTGTCGTCCCACGGGCGGCTCACCAGAATCTCCGAGCCGTAGCGCTCCAGAGTCGTGTGCATTTGGCCCCGCACCGCGTCGGGGTCCGACGCCAGGCGGGTCGAGTCGAACAGAAACATCGTCTCGTATAGCGCAACCGGCATAACAAATCGTCCCTTCGCCGGTCGCCCGGCAACGTCCCACCCTCGCGGGGCACCGCGGCTCGCCGGGGCGACTCGCCCCAAGCGACCCCCGGCCACAAGCCGGGGGAGTGCTCCCATCGCAACCTACACCGACGCCGGCGGTTCCGGCTTCACAACCTTCGATTCGACCGCCTCGGCGGGCTTCTTCACCGGCTTCGGCTTCGGCGGCTTATCGACCTTCTCACCCGCGTTGGCGAAGTTCATGCACGCCTCAAGCCCCTGGCGAATCCACAACTCGACCGCTTTCGCTGCCTTGGCCACCGACTCTTCGACCGCGGCGCGCTCGCCGGGCTTGAAGCGGGACAGCACGAAGTCGCTCGCCTCGCCCGGCCCCGGCTGGCCGACGCCGATGCGCAGGCGCGCGTACTCGTCGGTGCCCAGGCACG
>CAXTPM010000455.1:1251-2766 GCA_964245865.1 uncultured Fimbriiglobus sp.
GGGAACGGCCCGGAATCCTCCGACGTGGGCGGATCGGTCCGGTTCGGACCGCGGGGCCTTCTCGGGTTGACGCCCCGGGGCCGAGCGGATACCTTCCCGCCGACCGTCCCGTCCATCACACGTCTTCGATTCCACCTCCAGAGATTGACGCGGGCCCGATCCCGGCAGCCGCCCATGGGGCCTGGCGGCCGGGGCCGGGTTGGCCGACGCCGATGCGTAAGCGAGCGTACTCGTCGGTGCCCAGGCACGCCTCGATGTTTTTCAGCCCGTTCTGGCCCCCCGCGCTCCCTTTGGCTCGCGCCCGCAACCGGCCCAGTGGCAGGTTGAAATCATCCGACAACACAAGTATGTCTGCCGGCGTGAGTTTGTAAAAATCCACAATCGCCCGCACCGCGCGGCCCGAGAGGTTCATGAACGTCTCGGGCTTCACCAGTAACACCAGTTCCGCGATCGGGCGCCACTCGGCTACACTCGATTGGAACTTGCCGCGGAACGGCTCGCAGCCCGGCGCGGCGGCGAGGTACTCGACCACCTCGAAGCCGACGTTGTGCCGGGTGCCGGCGTACTTCGCGCCGGGGTTCCCGAGTCCGACCACGACTTTCACGCCAGGCACCCCTCACCCGCCGGGAACGGACTACTCGGCCTCGTCGTCCTTGGGCTTCTTGGCGGTCAGCACCACCGGCTCGGCGCCGGCCGTATCCGCCGCGTCGGGTTCGGCCGCTTGCAGTTTCAGTTGCACCACCACCGACTCGGGCGCGTCGAGGTACGTAATCCCCTCCGCCGCCGGCAGGTCGCGCACGTGCACGGGGCTGCCAAGGGTGAGTTCCAAAAGATCGATGCGCACCACGTCGGGGATGTTGCCGAGCGGGCACTCGACGCGCAGCACGTGCAGCGGCTGGTCGATGACCCCGCCGCCGGTCGCCTTGGGGGCGTTGCGCAGTTCCACCGGCACCGACACCGTGACCCGCTCGGAGAGCGACTTGCGCTCGAAATCGACGTGAATCATGGTGCGGCCGAGGTAGTCGTACTGCACGTCTTTGATCAGCACCGTGTCGGCCTTGCCGTTCACGTCGAGCGTGAAGGTGCGGGCGTGGAGCACGCGCACCGCGCGGTCGAACTCCTCGGCGTTCACCGAGACGTGAGCCACCGGCTCGTTGTGGCCGTAAATGACCGCCGGGATTTGCCCCGTTTTGCGGAGCTTGGCACTAGCGCGGCCCCCAAGTGCGGTGCGGGGGTGCGTGGCGAGTTTCTGGACTTCGGACATGGCGAGTGGCAATCCCGAGTGGGGCCGACTACTCTCGCCGGGACGACCCCAGCTACCCTCGCGCGGCTTCCGCAAACCGCCATTCAAGCAGGTTCGGCGCCGTTGGCAAGATCGCTTTGACGCCGAACGCAAGAGGAGGACGTTCGGCCGCAGTCAGCGCCGGCCCGCCTCCCATAGCCGAAAGCCGGCGTCCGTCCCCGCCCCGCCGCGATCGCTCAGGGGCGCCAGCGGGTGCGCCGGCCGCACTGGGC
>CAXTPM010000455.1:2776-4769 GCA_964245865.1 uncultured Fimbriiglobus sp.
ATCAGCGGCCGGCCAGTGTACGGGTCCGCCGGGACGGCCGCGAGGAGCGTGGGCGGCAACTCGGCGAGTGTGGCGGGGAAGCGGCCGGTGGCGATGCGGAAGCGCTCGCAGGCGAGTGCGGCGATGGCGCAGCCGAGGCGGGCGCGGAGGGCGGATTCGACTTCGTTGACGTAAGACACCACCCGTACCATCGACCTGATGAACTTATCCGGCTTCGGCAGCCCGTCGAGTCGGAGTTGGGCTTCCACGAGCCGAACGGCTGCCGCGTCACGCTCGGGGTCGGGGAGGCATTCGGCCCCGGCGAGCGCGTCGAAGAACTCGAGCGCGGCCAACTGCGCTTGGGTCGAGTGCTTGCGTAAGTACCAGGTCAGAGCCTGGTCGTTCCAGGTCGGCGCCGCCCCGCCGCCGTAGGGCTTGCACACCGCCGAGCCGGCCTCGACTTGCTCGAACGCGCGGATCACCCACGCGCGCTCGCCGCGCCGGCCGACACCCAGGCGGTCGAAGGAGCGCTCCTCGGCAAACAGCACTTGTAGTCCCGCGAGCAACTCTGGCGAACAGTCGGCGTTGTGCGCGACGGTCCACTCGGTCGCGGCGACCGCCCTGGTCGCAATATTCGCGCGGCAGAGTTGCGACGCCCGCGTCGGCTCGGCGCCGATGCCGCCGCGCGCAAGGTTTAGCGCGCCCCGGCACGCCGCGAGTGCCTCGACCGGCCGGCCCTGACTCCCTTCGACGGCCGCGTCCAGCACCAGCAAGCAGGCGGCTTCTATGACGCTGTCTTGCTTGAGGAAACTGATGGCGAAAGCGTCCGGCTCGAAATCGGTGCGCGCCAGCCCGCCACGCGGCAAGTCGCTTGCGCGCCGGGCTTCGGCAAGCGCCCCGGCGCACTCCGCGCGGAACGCCTCGGCCCCTGCCAAGATGGCCGCGTCCGGCGGGGCAGCGCCGCAGCGATTCAGTTCGGCGTAGATGGCCAAAAACTTCGGCCAGCCGGCGCCTGGCGGGACAAGTTTGCGAGCCGCCAGCGCCTGCGCCGCCGCATTCGCCTCGTCCGGCGGCAGCCGCGCGTTCCGCGCCCCGTGCAACTCGGCCAGGCGCCAGCCCGGCTCGGCGGCGTCGAGTTCGGCGAACTTGGCACTCAGGCGCGCGGCCTGGCGCGAGCGGCCGTCGAGGAACACCCCGCACGGGGCGGCAACGACGACGAGCAGCGCGAAAGCGACGAAGGCGCGGCGGCGCTTTTTGGACATGGAGTTGACCCGCGCCGAGTGACCTACGCTGTCCCGGCGACGGTCGTCACCGGGCTTTCACGGCCGCTGCCACTTCTGCCATTCCGCGATCCCCGATCCGCGATCGAACTACTTGCCCTCGGCGAACTCCTTCAACTCCAAGACGGCCTCGTTGCCCTGGATGTTGTACATGAGTTTCACCACGCCCTTGCCGGCGACGAACCAGTATTTGACGGTCGTCTTGGTGCCGGCGATGTCGAAGTCGTTCCCCTCCACGCAGATCGCGTTCGGGAACTCGCCGCCGTTGGGGCCGGCGGGGACTTTTACCTTCTCCGCATCGTCCTTGATGACGAACTCGCCAGTGACTTTCGCGGTCTGGATGGTCGAATCGACCTTCCACTTGTCGCCCTTGGTCGCCTTGCCGCCGCTGAGTTTGAGGATTTGCACCGGCGGCTCGATCTTCGCCTTGTTGATGCGGGTGCGGAACACGCCCTCGGGAGTCACCTTGATGGTCTCCGACGCGACCGCCTTGCCGTTGACTTCCGTGTCGAGCGTGGTGCCGTCGGCGTCCGAGGCGCTGGCCTTCACGGTGATGGCGGTCTCGCCCACCTTGTACGTCCACTTCGAGCCGGTTTTCAGGGGGTAGAAGTCGCCGGCGGGCGGCGCGGTGGGGGCGGTCTGGGCCACGGCCGCGGTAGCGGCGGCGAAGAACGCGAGGCTCAAGCTAGTGCGGATCAGCGGGCGCATGGCGACTCGACTCCGGCGAGGGGTGC
>CAXTPM010000456.1:0-4758 GCA_964245865.1 uncultured Fimbriiglobus sp.
TCTTCTCTTTGTGCTCCCTCCGCGCTCTCCGCGCCTCCGCGGCCAAAACTCTTACTGTTCTACTTCCCGTTGACGGCCGGCAACTTCTCAGGCGTCCCTGGCGTGATGGGCGCGGGCGTCATGCCGGGCATGACGCTGGGGGCGGTGGCGGCTTGGCCCCCGCCGATGATCGGGTAGTTCGCGGCCGGCGGCGCGATCACGCTCGACTCGGGGCTGTTGGTGCAGTCGCAGCGGCCGGCGACGTGGCCGGCCTTGCAGCCGAGGGCGCCGACCACGGCGCTCAGGCCGGCGAGAAAGAGGGCTTTGCGCATCGGTGTTCCGTCCGTGGAAGGGGGGATCGAAGTCGCCGGCCGGCCCCGCGGGGGGGGGCCGGCGCGCCAGGGGGTGGCGCGCCCGCTGTCGGGGCCGGCCGGCGGGGTCGTGCGGGGGGCCGGGCCATCCTGCCCGAGCCGCCCCGCTTGACACGGCACTTATCGGAGCCGCAGACCCCGCGACTTGACTCGTCGGGCGGAGATTCCCGGCCACGCGGGTTTTCCCTACACTCACCAAATCATGGACGCCATCATCCTCGCCGCCGGCAAGGGCACCCGCCTACGCCCGCACACCCTGACCGTGCCCAAGCCGCTCTTGCCCGTGCAGGGCCGGCCCATTCTGGATTGGATCGTCGGGGCGCTCCCCCCCGTGGACCGCCTGATCGTGGTGGTCAACTACCTCGGCGGGCAGATCGAGGAGTATTTGCGGACGCAGACCCACGTCGCCAGCGCGCTTGCGGTGCGCCAGGACGAGCCGCGCGGTACGGGTGATGCGCTGATGAGCTGCAAAGACTACGTGACATCCGATCGCGTCTTGGTACTCAACGGCGACGACCTCATCGGCCGGGCGGACATCGCCAAACTCGCGGCCGTCGAGGCCGGCATACTCGTCCACCCCGTCGAGGCGCCCGAGCAGTTCGGCATCGTCGCCGCCCGCCCCGACGGCACCCTGGAATCGCTGGTGGAGAAGCCACCCGGATTGCCGAGTCCGCAGCTAGCGAACATCGGCGGCTACGTCTTCCCGAGCCGGGTGTTCGACCTCACACTCCCGCTGAGTAGCCGGGGCGAGTACGAGATCACCGACGCGGTGAGCCAACTGGCCGCGGACGGGGAGTTCATGGTGATTCAGGCGGGCTTTTGGCTCCCGATCGGCACCGTCGAGGCGTGGGAGGCGGCGCAGGGGGCCGACTTGGCGGGGGTGTGACGAAAAAACCCCGGCCGCGGCACTGGGGGGGAATCCAGGGCCGCGGCCGGGGTCGGGGGGAAGTTGCCCGGCGGTCGCGGGGGGAATTGCGACTGCCGGGCGTTGTGTGTCCTCGGTTCGCGTCGGGGGGACGGTCGAAGACGATGGGAACTAAAGCAGCGGCCGTGCCAATCGCGGCGGGGCCGGGCCTTCGGCGTCGGTAAGTGCCATACTAGTATGGATTTACGCCGCGCCGCGATTTTCGGCCCCGTTCGGCAGTGGTCGAGGCTGCAAGTTTTACCCGGTCAGTTTTACCGCCGCCGGCAAAGTCGCCCGAGGTTTTTCCGCCCCAGCCGCAAAATCCAAGTCCGGCGTCGGCGAAGTACCCTCCAATGCGTCCCGAGTCGGGGCGAGCGTCACACCCAGTAGGGGAGTCGAAGTTATGGGCCTGTTCAAGAAAGCACTGCTCGGCGGCCTGATCGCCGGCGGCACCGTGGTGGCCATCAAGGGCACCCAGATGGGTGGCCACGTCCGGCACGAGGTCCGCGAGGCCCGCCGGTGGGCCGAGGACCGCGTCCCGATGGAGAAGCAGTTCCAGGTGCTGCGCGAGGAGATCGCCCAACTCGACGGCGAGCTCGACCGGGTGAAGACCGACTTGGCGCGCGAGATCGTCGATGTCCGCGCCCTGGTGGACTCCAACGCCCGCCTGCGGGCCAAAGTTGACGGGGACCGCAAGGCGATCCTCGCCAAGGGCAAGGAGATCAAAGAGGCCACGGTGAAGGTCAAATACGGCAGCACCGAGATCAGCGTCGAGCAGGCGACCGCCCGCCTGGCCAAGGACGCGGCCGCGCTCAAGGCCGATGTCAGCCGCCTGGCGCTGAACGAGGCCACGCTGGCCAAGCGCGAGGAGATCAAGGACACCTTGCAGAAGACCCTCGAAGCGATGGCCGGCAAGAAGCAAGAACTGCTCGCCGAGGTCAACGCCGCCGAGGCGGACTTCAAGGTGCTGCAACTGGCGCAGGTGAAGTCGAGGTACCAGACCGACGACACCAAGCTCGCCAAGGTGAAGGAGCGCCTCGCCGCGATCAAGCGCAAGAACGAGATCGCCCGCGCCAAGCTCGACTTGGAGCCGATCGGCCGCGACGAGACCCCCCTCACCGCCGCCGGGCAGGCCGCGACGGTGGACGAGATTCTCGCGCCGCTCTCGCCGGCCGAGTCGGTCAAGGGCGCCTCGAAGGGCGAGTAGTCGGGTACGGATAATTGAACGCAGTCGGGGGGGGCCGGGGTGTAACAGCCGCCGGCCCCTTTTGCGTCGGGGGCGGGGGAGACCTCACCCCCGGCCCCCTCTCCCAAAAGGAGAGGGGGTGACCGCGCGTGCCGGCATCATCTACTGGGCCAACTCCCAGCAGGCTTCTCCCCCTCTCCTTTTGGGAGAGGGGGCCGGGGGGTGGGGTCGCTTCGCTCGCCGTTCCGCGCGACCTGCGGTACACTACCCCCGTCCCGCCGCGACTATTTACCCCAGCACCTCCCATGCTCCTCTCGACGTGGCTCACCGGCCGGCAGGCGCGCGAGCTGATGCGCGACGGCCGGCTCGACGCCGCGCAGCAACTCGTCGCACCGCTCGCCCAGTCCGGCCACCGCCGGGCGTTCACACTGTTGCGCGAGCTGGCGCAGTGCCACCTCGACCGCGCGGGGTCGCACCAACTCGCCGGGCACCCGGAAAGTGCCTGGGACGACCTCGCCGCCGCCGAGAAGCTGGTGCCGGGCGCGGCGGCGCAGTCGAGCCTGCGCGAGACCCTCACGCGCCTGGGGCTGGCGAACGCGGCGGAGATGCTTCACCTCGGCCACCCGCTGCGCGCGCTGCACGCCTGCGAACGCCTGACCGAGCGCGGGGTGAAGTCGCCGGAACTGGCCGCACTGTCGGACGCCGCGACCGCGTGGCTGACGGCGTCGGCGCTGGCCGACCGGGGCGAGTTCGACGGGGCGCTGCGGCTGGTGCGCCCGGCGCGCGACCGCCTGAATGAGTCGGCGCGCGCCGGCCTCGACGCGCTCGAATGCGACCTCGCCGAGCGCAAGACCCGGCACGCCGCGGCGCTCGCGGAGTTCACCCGCGCGGCGGCGGAGGGCGACTGGGCGTCGGTGGTGCGGCTCGGGCAAGTGCTGCTGCCGCTGACCCCCGACCACGCCGAGGTGCGCGACCTCCAAGCGCTGGCGTGGGCGCGCCTCCAGCAGAGTCCGGTCAGGCCGGCGGCGGTGGCGGCCAACGGCACCCCGCGCGCCGCGTCCTTGTTCAACGCCAGCCGGCTCGCGCCCGATTCCTTGGTGCAGCCGACGCCGGTGGGAGGGGGCGCGCCGAGCGCGGAGTTGCCCGAGACGCTTTACTTCGACGGCCCGCCGATCTCCGAATCCGGCCCCAGTGGCACCGGGCCGCGCCGCGGCGGGAGCGTGTACCAGTCGTCCGCGCCCCACGCGCCGGGGTCGCCGCTCCCCAAACGGTTCCTCTTGTGGATGGACGGCGTCGGGGGTTATTTAGTCTGCCTCAGCCCGCGCCTCACACTGGGCCAGGCGGTCGGCGAGACGATTGTGGATGTGCCGGTGTTCGCCGAACTCGCCCGGCTGCACGCCGAGATTCACCGCGACACCGACGGCGGCTACGTGCTGGAAGCAGCCCGCGACGCCTCCCTGAATGGCCGGCCCGCCACCCGCGCGGCGCTCAGTCACGGCGACCGCATCACGCTAGGCACCAGTTGCCAGTTCGTGTTCCACAAGCCGGTGGCCATCAGCGCCACGGCGCGGCTCGACCTCGTGAGCGGTCACCGCTTGCCGTGGGCGGTCAACGGCATCATGCTCATGGACCAGACTCTCGTGGTGGGGTGCGAGGGCCAGGCGCACCTCTGCTGGGGCGAAGACACGAATCTCAAAGCCATCCTGCACCGCACCGACACCGGCCTGGCGCTGAAGTGCCCAGGGCACTTCCGGGTAGACGCGCGGCCCTGCGTGGACCGGGCCGAGTTGCCCCTGCCGGCGGTGGTGACATCCGAGCGATTCAGCTTCGCGCTCGACCCCGTGGGGCCGAGAGTCTGAATAACGAAGAGATTTGGCCGCAGAGGCGCGGAGAGCGCGGAGGTCCAAGGAGGAAGAATCGAGTTGTGTTCGGAAAACGAAAACTCTCCTCTTCTTTGCCTCTTCTGTGTTCCCTCCGCGCTCTCCGCGCCTCTGCGGCCAAATCTCTTCCGTCTTTCCGCGAACACCCCCCAGGCCCACCTGTCGAGGTTCGTGCATATGCGATTCTCCTACCAGTCGGGCCAGCGCGTGCTGAACGGCTTCACCATCAAGCGCGGCGTCGGGCGCGGCGGCTTCGGCGAGGTCTACTTCGCCGTCTCCGACGGCGGCAAGGAAGTCGCGCTCAAGTTGTTAAGCGAACGCGAGGTCGAGATGCGGGGCGTGCGCAACTGCCTCAACCTCAAGCACCCCAACTTGGTGCATGTGTACGACGTGCGCGAGGACGACCGCGGGGATACGTGGATCGTCATGGAGTACGTG
>CAXTPM010000457.1:0-4755 GCA_964245865.1 uncultured Fimbriiglobus sp.
GCACCCACGACATCGACCAGGACGGCAACCTCCACTTCATCGTCATGGAGTACGTGGACGGCTCGAACCTGCTGGACATCGTCAAAAAAGGCGGCGCCATGGAAGTCGGCCGCGCGGCGTTCTACATGAAGCAGATCGCCCACAGCCTCGACTTCGCCTTCGAGAACGGCATCATCCACCGCGACGTGAAGCCGGGCAACATCCTCATCGACCGCCACGGCACCGCCAAGATTCTCGACATGGGGCTGGCCCGCTTCTACAAGGACCAGACTGATCTTCTGACCGTGAAGTACGACGACAAGATCGTGCTCGGCACCGCCGACTACGTGGCGCCCGAACAAGTCGCCAACAGCCACGCGGTGGATGTCCGGGCGGACATTTACGCGCTCGGGGCGAGCTTCTACTTCCTGCTGGCCGGGCACCCGCCGTTCCCGTCGGGCACGGTGTCCCAGAAGTTGCTCTGGCACCGCACCAAGGAACCCACCCCGATCTGCCAGATTCGCCCCGAGGTCTCCGAGGCGGTCGCGGCGGTGGTCGCCAAGATGATGGCCAAAGACCCGGCGAAGCGCTACCAGACGCCAGCGGAAGTGGCCGCGGCACTCGCGCCGTTCGCCCCGGCCACCGCTCCGACCCCCGACGCGGCGGAGATGCCGACGCTCAGCCCCGCGGCGCAGGAGGCGGGTTCGGCCGAGTCGGTGTCGGCCGCGTCGGAGCCGCCGAGCGAGGAGTTCGCGCCGCTCACGCTCAGCAGCCCGAGCATCAGCCTGACGAGTTCGCGGCTGCACTCGACGCTCGGCGCCCCGCCCCGGCCGCAGCCGGCCGCGTCGCCGCGCCAGAGCCAGTTGCAGGCGCGCCAGCGGCAGAACCTGCCGCCCAGCCCCTTCGCGGCCCAGCCGGCGCCCTCCGCCCCGCAGCGCCACACCCCCGCCCACGGCTCGCGGCTCCACCCCGCGCTGCCGCCGGGGCGCGTCAAGCCGCTGACGCAGTCGGATGTCCCCACGAACGCCCCGAGCGCGCACGACGCCACCCCGACCGACTCGCCCCGCCCCCGCCCCGTCCCCGAACTGGCCCCCGCGCCGTTCCGCCGCCCCGAGGCCGCGCCCAACTCGCCCCGCGCCATGGCGATGGTGGCCGGCGTCACCGTGGCCGCGACGCTGGCGATCTGCGTGGCGGCGTACAAGCTGTTCGCCGGGTAGCACTTTCCGGGCGGGCCGGGAGGGCGGCGCCGCCCTACACTAGCGGTCCCGCCCCCCGCCGGTGAAGTCCCCCATGCGCGTCGCCCACTTCGACTGTTTCAGCGGCATTGCCGGCGACATGGCCCTCGGGGCACTCCTCGACTGCGGAGTGCCGGAGGGGCCGATCCGCGCCGCCCTGGCGTCCCTCGGCCTGCCGATCGAACTCGAAGTCGAGAAGACTAAGCGCTGCGGCCTCGCGTGCACCAAGGTCACGGTGCACGCGAAGGACGAGGACGAGTTCCGCTTCCTGCCCGACATCAAACTGATCCTCGACCGCGCCGCGATCACCGAGCCGCAGCGGGCGCTGGCACTGCGCATCTTCGAGCTAGTCGCCCAGGCCGAGAGCGTGGCGCACGGGATGCCGCTGGATAAGATTCACTTCCACGAGGTCGGCGCGCTCGACAGCATCGCGGACATCGTCGGCGTGTCGGTCGCCCTCGATTTGCTGGGCGTCGAGCGCTTCACGAGTTCCAGCGTGCCGCCGGGGTCCGGCACCGTGAAGTGCGCCCACGGCATCATGCCGGTGCCTGCGCCGGGCACGGCCGAATTGCTCAAGGGCGTGCCGCTGGCGAAGTCAGCGATGAGGGGCGAACTCACCACGCCGACGGGCGCCGCCATCCTCAAGGCCGTGGTGGCCGAGTTCACCGACAGCCCGCAGATGGTCATCGAGCGCGTGGGCAGCGGCTGCGGCACCAAGGACTTCATCGAGCAGCCCAACATCACGCGCATCCTGGTCGGCACCGCCGCCGGCGAGCCGAGTGGGCTGGAGCGGGACACGGTTGTGGTGCTCGAAACGAACCTCGACGACGTGCCGGGCGAGGTGGTCGGCCACGCCACCCAGCTCTTGTTCGCCGCCGGGGCACTCGATGTCTGGTGCGTGCCGGCGCAGATGAAGAAGTCGCGGCCCGGCGTGGTCTTGGGCGTGATCGCGCCGCCGGAACTGGCGGACAAGCTCGAAGCGATTCTGTTCCGCGAGACCGCCACCTTCGGCGTGCGGCGGCACACCTGCGAGCGGCGCAAGCTGGCACGCGAGGCGGTGACGGTCGAGACGCCGTGGGGGCCGGTGGCGGCGAAGCGGGGTACCTTCGGGGCCGAGAGCGTGCTCACCCCCGAGTACGAGGCGTGCCGGGCGGTGGCACTCGCGCACGGCGTGAGTCTGCGCGAGGTGTACGACGCGGTGCGGCGGGCGGGGCCGGGCTAGCGCCGGCGGCGCTCGTCGCGGTCGTCGTCCTCGAAGTCATCGTCGTACCGCTGCCGGCGGCGCCGGGGACGGCGGTTGTCGTCCTCGTCGTAGCGGCGCTCGTCGTCGAACACCACGCCGCCGTCGGAGTCGTCCGCGTCGGCCCGGCCGCGCCCCCGGTCCTCGGCGAGTTCGCGGCTGTAGCCCGCGATCTTCACCCAGTAAATGATGAAGCAGACCAGCCCGGCGAGCGAGAACACGAACCCGATGAAGGGGACTGCCCCGGCAATGTTCAGCACGCAGTAGGCGACGCCGAGGCCGCGCCCGAAGTCGCCGGAGTCGTCGAGGTCGCGGTCGTAGAACTCGTTCTTGAGCGACTCGGACACCCGCATCACGGTGAAGAATTGCCAGATGATGTTGAAGCACGGGATGAAGTTCAGCCAGACCGACCCCGGCTCCATGGTGCGGTTGCGCGGGCGGCAGCGCGACAGCGCCTTCGAGAGCGTCAGCAGGTACAGCGCCAGCACGACCAGGGAGACGAGCAGGACCGCGCCGACAAGCGCGACGAGCAGGCCCATCAGGGCGGGGTCGGGTGGCGGGTTGTTGTTCGGCTGGAACTGGGCGAAGAGCATCGCAAGCGGCCTCGGTGCGGGGGTGGGGGCGGGTGGCTAGTGCGGCAACTCGTGCGGGGCCAAGAGTGTGAACGGCGGCAGCGGGACGTTGCGCAGGACCGTGAACGCGGCGAGGGCGACCAGGGCCGCGCCCCCCGCCCACCGCGGGAAGTTCAGCGGCCCGCGCCCGACGGCCCGGCGCGCCAGGTACGCGGCCAAGAGCGGCAGGCCGAGCACCGCCGGCGCGTTGTAGGCGAGCGCCTGCGGCACGTCGCCGACGAGCAGGCTGTAGGCCGCGCGGGTGCCTCCGCAGCCGGCGCAGTGCAGCCCGGTGAGCGAGTGCAGTTGGCACCTTGGGTAGAAGCTCCCCGGCGCCGGCGGCACCGCGCGCAGCAGCGCAGCCAGGCCGACGAAGGCCAAGGCGGTAGAGAGGAGTGCCGCGCGGCGGGTCACAGGGCGCGTCCGGCTCGGGGCGGGAGGCGTGGCCCTGCCAGTGATACGGACGCCGGCCGGCCGGGGCAAACACTCACCGCCGGAACGCGGGGGTTGAACTTTCGCCCGGATTCCGTGTCCTAGCCCCGAACCGTCGCCCCGGAGTGGTGAGTATGCTGTCGTCGAGCCAGATTCGCGCGAGTTTTATCGACTTCTTCACCCACAAGCACGGCCACGCCTTCGTGCCGAGTAGTCCCGTGGTGCCGCACGGCGACCCGACACTATTGTTCGCCAACGCCGGCATGAACCAGTTCAAGCCGTACTTCCTGGGTACGGAGAGGCCGAGCCACACCCGCGTGGCCAACAGCCAGAAGTGCATCCGCGCCGGCGGCAAGCACAACGACCTCGACGATGTCGGCAAGGACAGTTACCACCACACGTTCTTCGAGATGCTCGGCAACTGGAGCTTCGGCGACTACTTCAAGCAGGGCGCCATCGAGTTCGCCTGGGAACTGCTCACCCAAGTCTGGGGCATCGACCCGAAGCGATTGCACGTGACGGTGTTCGAGGGCGACGAGAAGGCTGGAATCCCGCGCGACGACGAGGCGGCGGAGATTTGGCGGGCTTGCGGGGTGCCGCCCGAGCGCATTCACCTCGGCAACAAGAAGGACAATTTCTGGGAGATGGGTTCCACCGGCCCCTGCGGCCCCTGCACCGAGATTCACTACGACAGCACGCCGGACTATAGCGGCGGGCCGCTGGTCAACGGCAGCTCGGACCTCGTGGTCGAGATTTGGAACCTGGTGTTCATCCAGTTCAACCGCAACGAGGACCAGTCGCTGACGCCCCTGCCCGCTCGCCATGTGGATACCGGCATGGGCTTCGAGCGCGTCACGAAGGTGCTGCAGGGCAAGCGTAGTAACTACGACACCGACATCTTCGCCCCGATCATTCAGGGCATCGCGGAGCTAACTGGGCGCACCTACGGCGGCAGTTTCAGCGACGCGACCGACACGGGGTTCCGCGTCATCGCCGACCACCTGCGCATGGCCACCGTCGCCATCACCGACGGCGCGCGGCCGGGGGCCAAGGGGCGCGAGAGCGTGGTGCGGAGTGTAATTCGCCGGGCGGTGCGCTACGGCTACCTGCAGTTCGAGCGGCGCTCGCCGTTCATCCATACGCTGGTTCCCATCGTGGCCGAGCAGATGGGCGGCGCGTTCCCGGAGCTACTGCGCGACCCGCGCGGCGTGGCCAAGATCATCGAATCGGAGGAGCGGGCGTTCTTCGGCACCATCGG
>CAXTPM010000458.1:0-2637 GCA_964245865.1 uncultured Fimbriiglobus sp.
GGCGTCTCGTCGAGGCGCTTGCGGTACTTGTCGTACAGCCGCGTCTGCTTGCTGGTCGGCTCGTGCGGGCGCCCGCCGACGAACACGCACAGCACTTCGGTGGTGGCCTGCAGCACGTCGCCGCCCGACACCACTAGGTCGGCGCGCTTGCCGGCCTCGATGCTGCCGAGCTTGTCGCCGGCGCCCAGGATTTCCGCCGCCGAAGTCGTCACCGCCTTGAGCGCCTCGTCCGGCGGCAGCCCGTAGGCGACGGCCATCGCGGCCTCGTAGGGCAGGTTGCGCGCGTTGTTCGACCCGGCCGAGCGGATGCAGAACTTCACCCCGGCCGCGTGCAGCTTCGCCGCCGCACAGTACGGGGCGTCGTACTTCTCCCCGGTCGCGTCGCGCGGCAGGCTCATCACCGGGCCGAGAATGACGGGCACGCCGCGGCGCTTGAGTTCGCCCGCGACCTTCCACGCCTCCACGCCGCCGCTAATCACCGGCTTCACCTTCAACTCGTCGGCGAGCTTGAGCGCGCCCAGAATGTCCGCCTGCCGGTCGGCCGCGAACACCACGGGCTTTTCGCCGCGCGCGTAGGGCAAGAGTGACTCCAGGCGCGGGTTGGGCAGCGTGGCGGATAGGCCGGCCTTCTTGGCCTCGCCGTAGCGGCGGGCGGTGTCGAACAGCTCCTTCAGGCGCGCCAGCTTCTCCTCGCGGCGGAACTTCGCCGCCGGGGTCTCGCCCTCGATCCCGAGCGGGTTCGGCCCGAAGCCGCGCGGGCCTGCGGGTTCGCCGGGGTACTCGACATGCAGCGTCGCGGGGTCCAGAATCGCCATCTCCGCCGGTACCCAGCCCGCGAGCGCGATCAGCGACCCCTGGCCGGGCATCAGCGACCCCACCGGGCGAGTCAGCGCCGCCGTGACGCCGTTGGCGCGCGTCACGGGAATGAGTTCGGAGTCGGGGTTGACCCCCGCCAGTGCCCGCAGGTCGGGCTGGAAGTCGCCGCCGTCGCGCGAGTCGTTGGTCTCTCGCGCGCTGTCGATCTCGACTAGCCCGAGCACCGTGCCGGCGTCGATCATGCCGGGGTAGACGTGCCGGCCGGCGCAATCGACGACCTGCGCCCCCTCGGGCGCCTCGACGGCCGTCCCCTCGGGGGCGACCTGCTTGATGACGCCGCCGGCGACGACGACGGTGCCGACGAACGCCGGCTTGCCGGGGGGGTGCAGCGTGCCGCCCTTCAAGACGTAGGTGCCTTTGGGCAGCTCGGGCACGGGGGCGAACTTGGCCGCGGGCTTCGCCGCGACCGACTTCGCCGCCGGCTCGGGCGCCAGCTTGCCGCCGCGCTCGAAGAAGACTTCGCCCTCGACCAGCGTCATCTCGCAGCGGCTGAAGCTGTTGAGCGGGTGGCCGTTGAAGAGTGCCAGGTCCGCGTCCTTGCCGACTTCCACCGTGCCGAGGCGCTTGTCCAGACCCAGTTGCTTGGCGGGGTTGAGCGTGATCGTGTGCAGCGCCTCCTCGGCCGTGAAGCCGCAATACTTGACCATTTTCGCGGCCTCCTGGTTCAGGTGCCGCATCAGCTCGTTATCGTCGGACTTCAGGCAGACGCTCACGCCGGAGTCGCGCAGGAGTTTGGCGCCGTAGGGGATGGCGTCGAACGCCTCGATCTTGTACGCCCACCAGTCGCTAAAAATGCTCACGCTCGCCCCGTGCGCGGCGATCTCGGGCGCCACCTTGTAGCCTTCGAGCACGTGCTGGAGCGAGCGAACCTTGACGCCGAAGCGGTCGGCCACGCGGAGCAGCATCAGGATTTCGTCCGACCGGTAGCAGTGCGAGTGGATGCGCAAGTCGCCCGAGAGGACATCGGCGAGGGCTTCGAGGCGCAGGTCGCGCCGCGGCTCGGGCGGCGCCTGGGCGCTCGACTTGTTCGCCTCGTAGTCGGCCCAGCGCTTCTGGTAAGTCTTGGCCTCGGTGAACGCCCGCACCAGCACCGCCTCCACCCCCAATCGACTGTTGGGGAAGCGGCCGTCGGTGCGCTTGACGTTCTCGCCGAGGGCGAACTTCACGCCGCGTGGGGCGCCCTCGACCAGCATCTCTTTGGCCGGCCGGCCGAACTTCATCTTGACCACCGCGTCCTGCCCGCCGACGACGTTGGCGCTGCCGTGCAGGAGCCGCGCGGTGGTGACGCCGCCGCCGAGCGCGCGGTAAATCTGCACGTCTTCCGAGTCGATCACGTCGCGCACGCGGACCTCGGGCACCACCGAGAGCGTCGCCTCGTTCACACCCCCGCTGATGGCGAAGTGCGAGTGGGTGTCGATGATCCCCGGCATCAGGAACATGCCGGCCGCGTCGATCACCGCCACGCCCTCGGGGGCGGCGAGGTCGGGGCCGACTGCCTTGATCTTGCCGCCCCGCACCAGCACGTCGGCCACCTCGGGCGCGGCGCCGGCGAGAGCAATGACCGTGGCGCCGCGGATGAGTACGTCGCCGCCGGTCTTGGTGCGCGGCTTGCGGTCGGCCTCGGTCTCCGTGATTGGAGCATCGACCGCGTCGAGCATCGGCACCAGCGCGCGGAAGGCGTCGGCGCTGAACGGCTTCTCGGCGCGGTCGCCGCCGGCGCCGCCCCGGCCCGCGCCGCCGGGGCCGCCGGGGGCGCGGGCG
>CAXTPM010000458.1:2647-4751 GCA_964245865.1 uncultured Fimbriiglobus sp.
CATCAGCAGGGCGCGGCCCGCGGCCCCGGCCGGGCGCCCCAGGGGGGCCACCGGCTGTCGCGGTGTCGTCGGCGGGCGGCGCGGCCTTGTCGCCCAGGTCGAAGCGCGCGCCGTCGCTAAACGCATAGCGGTACTTGGTCTTCTCGGCCTGGAAGTCGCCCTCGCACACCACCAGGTGGGCCGCGCGCCCGGCACTCACGCGCCCGACCTGCGGCGCGACGCCCAGAATCTCCGCCGGCGCGGTGGTGAGGGCCGCCAGCGCCGCGTCGGCGGGGAGGCCGGCGCCGATGCACTTGCGCACCCCCTCGCGGAAGCGCTCCGGGGCGCGCGAACCGCTCAAGCCCAGCGTGGCGAACGCGAACGGCACGCCGGCCTTGTGCAACTCGGCGGCGCACGCCACGTCCAGCTTGCGCAGCCGCTCGCGCTCCCCGCGCGCCCGCACCGGCAGCTCGGCCTCGCGCTCGGGCGCCGGGGCGAAGTCCACACGCAACAGCACCGGCACCCCCTCGGCCTTCAGGCGCTCGACGACCTTGTAGGCGTGCCGCCCGCCGCTAATCATCGGCTTCAGCTTGAACTCGGCCGCGAGGTCGAGCGCGCGGTGAATCTCATCGGCGGTGTCGGCCTCCAGCGCCACTCGCAGGCTGCCGTCGAGCGCCGGCCAGAGCGCTTCGAGGCAGGGGTCCGACGCCGGGCGCTTGCCGGTACGGCCGCGCGCCTCGTAGGCCGCGTGCTGGCGCTTCGACCAGCCCGCGTCCAGGAGCGTCTGCCGGGCGTGCGCGACCACGCCCATGAGCGCCGAGGGGTAGTCCTGCCCCGGCACCCGGCCGAGTCGCCCGTGCAGCGCCACCGGGGCGCGCAAGACCGAGTCCCGCGCCGGCGCGCCGCCGAGGCTCACGAGCGCGCTCGTCCCGGCGAAGTAGCCGCCGTCGGGCGCCACGAGTTGGGCGGTGAACCCGACGCGCCGCCACGGCGAGATCGTCTCGTCGTCGAGCTTGAGCGCCGTCTGCGCGGCGAACTCGGGGGTCATCCCCTTGCGGTTGTCGGGCTTGGTCGCGGCGAGCGGGTCGGCGGCGCTATCGTCGGGCGCCGGCGGTCCCCCCAGCGCGCGCCGGAGTGCGGGGTCGTAGCCGCGCGGGCTGGCGGCGTCCAGGAACCCCGCGTACACCGTCAGGTTCTTGCCGTCGGTCACGACCGCGTCGGGCGGCACGACCGCGTCCGGCCCGACGGCGACAATGAGGCCGTCGCGCACCACGACAGTGGCCTTCGGGATGACCGTACCCGGCTCGACCACGACGCGCGCGTCCCGCACGGCGTAGGCGGCGGGCTTGAGGTCGGCGGTCCCCTGCGCGAAAGTCGGGGCGACGGGGGCGAGTAGAAGTACGGCGGCGGAAACGAGTCGGCGGGGTGTCATGGTCGGGCCGTGGCGGGACTGGGGGTGGCGACCGAGAGGTGAGCCTGATGATACGCCGCCGCGGCGGCGCGGCTAGCCTCCCCTGGCCGGGCCGCGCTACGCCCGCTTAGCCTCCAGTTCCTCCCACCGCGCGTACAGCCGGGCGACCTCGGCGGTGGCCGCGTCGAGCGCCGTGCACGCCTCGGCCAGCGCCTGGCGCCCGCGCGTGGCGGCGGATTCGACGGCCTCCTGGCGCGGGCCGACGCTCGCCTCGGCGGCGGAGATCGCCGCCTCGATGCCGTCGAGTTCCTTCTGCTCCTGGAAGCTGAGCTTCTTGGTTTTGCCCGATCTGGCGGGCTGGCCGGGCGGCGCCGGGGACGCGGCGGGGACAGACTTTCCGGCGCCCGGCGCGAGCGACTTGAGCCACTGCGAGACGTTGCCGAACGGGCTGGCCGTGCCGCGGCCGTCGAGGCCCAACACCTCGGTACTCAGCCGGTCGAGCAGGTCGCGGTCGTGCGTGACCAGCACCACCGCGCCGGGGAAGTCGCCGAGGCTCTCTTCGAGGACTTCGAGCGCGGGGATGTCGAGGTCGTTGGTCGGCTCGTCCAGCAGCAGCACGTCGGCGGGCAGGAGCATCAGTTGGGCGATGCGCACTCGCGCCTGCTCGCCGCCGGAGAGGGCGCCGATTTGGAGGTCGAGTTGCTCGGTCTGGAA
>CAXTPM010000459.1:0-4731 GCA_964245865.1 uncultured Fimbriiglobus sp.
AGTCGCGGCCGCTGACGAACACGGCAGTGGTGAGTCCGCCGAACACCAGGAGCGTGAGAACGCCGGCCTTCGCGGGCAGGTCTTGATTGGGGAAATACTTGTTGGCCATGTACAAAAGCGGCAGGAAGATGACCGCCTCGACCGCCACGAACAGGCCCAGTCCGGCGTACTGCACCGCCTTCGAGCGTGACGAGTCGGCCATCATCTGGGCCACGAAGCCCGCCCCCATGAACACGATCATCAGCGCGAGGTACGGCAACGCACCGCCGGCGCTGAACAGACGTAGCACTAAGTCTTGGGCGAGGCCCGTCTTGAACAGCACGGCTTCAATGCCGACGAACGCCAGCACCGCGCCCAAGAGGTGGGCGTAGGTCTGCTTCACGAACGTGGCGCGAACCGAAGCGGGGGACGCGGCCACGCTGTCGTAGCCGCCCTCTGCGACGTTGTACTGCATCGGGTAAGACATGGTTGTTGCCCGCGCGGTGCGGGCCTCCGGGTTTGGGGTGAACCGACCTAGACTCAATCTTAGCCGCCGGCGGGTTTTGCGTGCAACCGAAATGCCGGCCGGCCGTCTAGTGTATTCGATTGGACGGCCCCCGCCTTGCGAGGATTCGGTGTGACAGCGCGGATCGAGAAGGTCGTCTCCCCCACGTTCGACCAGAACGCCTACATCTTGTATAGCGGCCCCGGCACGGGCGCGGTCGTGATCGACCCAGGGTTCAACGTCGAAGAACTCCTGCGACAGTTGCACTACCGCGAACTGACCGTCGAAGCAATCCTGCTCACCCACGGCCACATCGACCACATCGCCGGCGTGGGGGCCATCAAGGCGCTCGCCCCCGACGCCCCGGTGGTGATCGGAACGAGGGACGCGGCGATGCTCGGCGCCCCCGAGGCGAACCTGAGTGCGAAGTACGGCCTGCCGCTGACTGCCCCGAGTGCGGATCGGCTGGTCGAAGACGGCGACATCCTCGGCTACGCCGGCTTCCGGCTCGCGGTGTCGGAACTACCCGGCCACTCGCCTGGGCACGTGGTTTACTACTGCGGCGAGGGGAGCGTGCTGTTCGGCGGCGACGTGCTGTTCGCCGGGAGCATCGGCCGCACCGACTTCCCCGGCGGCAGCCTGCCGCAACTGCTCTTGGGCATCGAAGTCAAACTCTGGCCACTCCCCACCGAGACGGCCGTGCATCCGGGCCACGGGCCGGCCACGACGCTGGGGGCGGAGCGGCGGACGAACCCGTACTTGCGAGGCTGACGCCCCCCCGCTCAGGAAGGCAACAACCGCGATGCCCGACATCCCACCAACCGGCCCGCCGCCGATCCCGAACCCGCCTTTCGCGCCCGAGCTTCTCGCAGTATTGACTGCTCCCGACTCGGTCGAGGTGATGGTCGTGGATGGCGAGCCGAGTTCGTTCACGCCGGGGACGTTCCGCCGACACCTCGTGCGCTTGCGTGCGGTCGTCACTGACGACGCCGACCGGAGGGCGGTCGGCGCGGCCGTCGCCGGGGCGCTCGTGACCTCGGCCCAGGCGGCGTCGTGTTTCGACCCGCACCACGCGGTTCGGCTCGTCCGCGACGGGGTCGCGGTCGATCTGGTCATCTGCTTCATGTGCGGCAAGGCCCAGGTGTGGGGGCCGGGCCAGCGTGGGCGGATCGCGATGTTCAGCGAGGCGGGCGAGCCGCCCTGCCGGCCGGTGCTAGCGGCCCAGTTGCGGCGGGTCGCCGGTCTGCGTGACCGGCTTTGGCTGCGGCGGTACGTCTAGGGACGCTCTGCGTCACCCCCCCGCTAGGTCCGGGAACACGTCTACCGGAAGCCCCGCCGCCTGCACCGCCTCGGTGAGCTTCTTGACCGCGCTGAAGCGGTAGTTCGCCACCTGCTGGTCGTTGACGCCCAGCTTCTCGGCCACCTGCCAGTTGGGCAGGTTCTTCACGAACAGCAGTTCGAGCACCATCACGCGCGTCACGTCGCCCTTGCGCATCAGGTCGTCGAGCAACTGCTTGAGGGCGCGGGTGAGCGCGGCCGCCTCGAGGTCGCGCCGCTCCTGGTTGCGCGCGATGCTGGAGGCCGCGCGCTGCTTGGGATCGGCGGCGCGGGCGAACGGGTCGTCGTCGGGGTCTTGGCCGGTCGATTCGGGGCGGCGCGTGCGCTTGCGCAGCTCGTCGGTCACTTTGTACTGGGCGATGGTGAACAGCCAGGTTTCGAGGCTGCGTGCCTCGTCGAAGTTGGCGAGTCCGCGTAGGAAGCCGATGAACACCTCTTGGACGACATCATCGACCGCGGCGGGGTTGGCGAGCTTGGAGCGCGCGAACGCCCGCAGGCGCCCCTCGTAGCGGGCCACCAGTTCGGCGTAGGCCGCGTCGGCGCTCAGCCCGCCGGCGCGGATGCTCTGGACTAGCAGGCGCTCGGATTCACTGGCCATCGGTTCCCCTGGGGGACATCCTACCCGACCGACACCAGCCCGAACAGGAGCGCGAGCACGGCGAACCCCGTGCCGATGCCGAGCGCCAGCGACAGGTGGCCCTTCGTCACCCGGTCGAGCTTGAGGTACCCGGCCAGCCCGCCGAAGGCGACGCCGAACCCGGCGAGGGCGAGCACCGCGTGCCAAAGCCGAGTTTGCGCCCGGCGGTCGCGCAGTTGGTCGTCGCGCACCTCGAAGCGCATCGCCGCCCACGCGCGATCCGACCCGAGGTCGAACTTCTGCATCTCGGCCTGCTCGGCCTCGGAGAGCGGGATGCTGCGTAGCGAGTCGCGCACGGCGAACTGGTCGAGCACGGCTTGCGCGTCGAGTCCCCAGTCGCCGTGGCCGCGGGCGCGCAGCTCGGCGTTGATCGCCGCGGCGGCGACCTCCGCGGCGTCGCGCTTGGCCTGCTCGACCGACTTGTGCGGCGCCAGGCTCCGCGCGGTGAGGGCGAAGCCCTCGGCGCCGACGCGGGCCAGTTCCCCCTCGGCCGGCGCCTGTGGGGCGGTCAGGGCGGTCGGCGGCGCGGGCGGGCGCGGGGCACCGGGGGCGGACGGCGGGGAGCCCAGCAGGCGCGGCTCGCGGCTCTCGCGCGCCGAGGCCAGCGACTCCTCCGCCGCCAGTAGCGCGTACGTCGGGCCGGCGTTCGAGAGCTGCGCCGAAAGTCCCCTGGCACTCATAGTGCGCGCCGGAGCCACCGCGGCCGCGGCCCGCGGCCTCGACTTGCCGGCCGAATCGAGCCACGAGATCACCGGACCCGCCGCGACGGCGAGGCCGACAATGATCCACACCCGCGCCCGGCTCTTGTTCTTGCGGCACTTGTCGTCACTTCGGCCCATGTCCGTCCCCAGTCTCGGTCGTGTCGTGTGCGGGTGCGTCGAACTCAGTGGGCCGGGCGGTAGCGGAGCTTCTTGGGCGGGTTCGGCAGCGCCGGCGTCCACGGCGAGACGGCCTGCACGACTAGCGTGGCGAGCACCAGCGGCAGCAGCCCGCCCAAAATATGGGCGTGGTGCCACGGCCAGAGGAACGCGAGCACCGTGCCCCACGCGGCCGCGGCGATGCACGGCAGGAACGCCACGCGGTCGGGCCGGTCTTCGGCCGCGGCCTTCCACCAGCGCCCGGCCGCGAACAGCCCGCCGAAATACATCAGGTACCCCACGAGCACGTCGAACGCGGCGGCTTCGAGCTGGAATACCCCGGCGACGGCGCGGAAGCCGGGTTCGGGCGGGCCGGTCGCGACGAGCAGTTTCGGCCAGCCCCAGCCTTCGAGCCAGTACGCCAGCAACCCGATGCCCAGGCCCATCGCGCCGAGCTTCAGGTGCGGCTCCCACGAGTCCGACGCGCGGTACGACCGGCGCCCCCCGCCGGTGAGCATGGCCGCACTCATCGCCGCGCACAGCACCGCCGCCCGGCCGATGCGAGGCCACTCGGCGTGCGAAGTCAGCAAGAGTCCCGGCACCGCGATGCCCAGACTCACCACCGTGGCGAGGCCGAGGCTGCCGACCAGGCGCATGGTCTGCTGCCGGGGTGAGTCGGCGAGGCTCACCGCCACCGGCCTCGCCACGGGGGCCACCACCGGGAGCGCGGCGGGGGCGGGCTTGGGCGCAGCCCGCTCGGCGTCGGCCGGCATCGGCGGCGCTTGCGGAATAGACGCCGGCGAGATGGGGGTGAGCACCGCCGCCGGGCGCGCGGCGGCCTCGACCGCGCGGCCGAACTCGGCCATGCTGGCGTAGCGGTCGAGCGGGTTCTTCTCCAGCGCGCGACTCAAGACCGGCCGCAGCGCGGGCGACACCGCCGCGAGGTCCGGCTCGGCGGTGAGGTGCTTCATCAGGATTTCGTTGTCGGTCTCGCCGTCGAACGGCAGCTTGCCGGTGAGCATCTCGGTCAGCATCACCCCGCAGGCGTAGATATCGACGCCCTTGTCGTACCGGCCGCTGCCGATCTCGGGGGCCATGTAGTGCACCGTGCCGACCCGCTGCGTCTGCCGCACGCCGGAACTCACGGACTCGCACAGGCCGTAGTCGCCGACCTTCAGATTCCCGGCCTCGATGAAGATGTTCGCGGGCTTGAGGTCGCGGTGGACCACGCCCTGGTCGTGCAGGTAGCCCACCGAGCGGCTGAGGCTCAGGAACCACTCCTTGGCCAGGTGTTCGGGTAGCCCACCCTTTTGCCGGGAGATGACTTGCGCCAGCGACTCGCCGAGCACGTACTCCATGACGATCCACGTATCCCCGCGGTCGTCCTCGCGCACGTCGTAGACGTGCACCAAGTT
>CAXTPM010000460.1:0-4728 GCA_964245865.1 uncultured Fimbriiglobus sp.
TCAAACCGGACAGGGCCGTGTTGAAAGCCCAGTGGCCCAGGTCGTCGGCTACCTGCACGATGTCGCCGAGGACACGCCCGTCACCCTGGGCGAGATTCGCGCGGCGTTCGGCGACCTCGCGGCCGAGTGCGTGGCCCTCGTGACCGACCCGCCGGACTTGACTCGCCGCGAGCGCAAACTCGCCAGCCACGCCAAGCTCGCGGCCGTGCCGGCCGACTCGCCACTGGCACTCGCGCTGGTGGTGAAGGCGGCGGATCGGCTGGCGAACCTGCGCGCCTCGGCGCCCGGCGGGGCGGGGTCGAAGCTCGGCATGTACCGGCGCGAGCACGCCGGGTTCCGCGCGGCCGCGTACCGGCCGGGGCTGTGCGACGAGTTGTGGGGCAAGATCGACGCGGTCATCGGCGGGGGCGCGTGATGCGGGTCCAGTGCGCCGCGGTCGCCGCGTCCCTGTCGCTGACGGCCCTCGCGGTGGCCTCGCCGCGCGAGACGGGCCGGGGCACCGGCGTCGGGCCGGACTGACGCGGCCGGCGTACAGCCGGTACCGCGACGCCCGCCGGCTCACCGGAAGCCTTCAACCGAGGTGTCGAGTGGGGGCCGAACCGATGACGCGCCGCGCCGTTATCTGCCTGCTCGCCACCCTCGTCTTCGTCGGGCTGGCCCGCGCGTCGATGCGCGTTGCGAGCTTCGGCCGCGGTGGGTTCGCCGCGACAACCGCCGACGGCCGCCCGATTCCGGGGGCGGGGGCGGCGACCGTCACGCGCACTTGGATGGGCTGGCCGCTGGCGTGCGAGGAGTGGCGCTCCGGCGAGCGTGTCGGGGCGAACCGGCCCCTGCAACTGTCTCTCATCCTGCTCGCGCTCGCCGCGCCGGCGGTCGCCGCACGGCCGGCTCACTTCCCGAGTCGGGTCGCCCTCGGGGTGGCCCTCGGCGGCGTCTACGCGGCCGCGCTGCTGAACGCCTTCTGGGGCTGGCCGGCGGCGTTCAACGCGGCGGCCGCGCCGCCGTGGTACCGCGCGGCGCTCGAGTGGGCGCAGCGAAGCGCAGTTGAGTCGCTCGGCGCCGAGTGGGTGGTGTTCGACGGCGACTGGCCGGGCTACGCGCGGCTCACGGCGCTGGGGATGGTGGCGGGCGCGGGCGCCGCAGGGCTGGTCCGGTGGCGGAGTCCGCAGCGACTCCGACCGTAAGGCGCAGCCGCCTGCCGCCGACTCGGCAAGCTGCTGCACACCTGAGCACCGGAGCGCGCCGTGTCGGCGGATTCGACCCGCACGACTCCACACGCACCGCCGGAACGAGTAAGCCCCCGCGCGACTTCGGTCGCGCGGGGGCTTACGCTCAACTCCACCACGACTCTACCCGCGGTTCTGCTTCAGCCGGCCGTCGGACTCGGGGTTGCGGACGCGGCCCTTGGCCTGGTCGCCCCCGTTGCTGCCGCCGTTGTTGGTGCGGCCGTCGGTGTCGTCCTCGTCGTCGCCCTCGTCGTCGGCGTCTTGGTTCTGCGAGCGGGCACTGTTGCCGTCGCGGTTCTGCTTCAGGCGGCGGTCGCTTTCGGGGTGCTTGACGCGGCCCTGGTGGCCGTGCTCGACTTCGCCGTCGTCGTCGTGGCCGTCCTCGCTGCCGCCCTCGTTGCCGCTCGTGAACTGGTTCGGCTGCCTGCCGCCACGCGACTGCCCGCCCTGATTCCCGCCGCGGCCACCGCTGCGGCCCTGCTCGATCGACTCGCCGGTCATCTCGGCGAGTTCCTCGCGCAGCTCGTGGATGCGGCTCTCGATTTCATTCAGGGTGCGGAGGGTGCGGGTAATCACGCGCTTCTGGGCGGCGGGGAGTTGCTGGCCCCCTTGGCCCTGCTGGCCACCCGACTGGTTCTGGCTGCCCTGCTGGCCACCTTGGCCCCCGCCCTGGCTCCCCTGGCGGCGGCTCGAGTCGCCGCTCTGATTCTGCTCGCCGCTCGACTGGCGGCGGCTGGTGCTGTTCTCTTGTCCGGCCATGATCGCTGTCCTTGTCAGATCGGGAAAGGGTGGCCGGGTCACTCCGAACGCCGGCCAGTCGGCGAGAGACCGAAGCATCGGCCGTGCCAAGCGGCTATTTGCGGCCGAGGTTCTTGTCGGGGGTGCCCATTCGCTCGACCGCGGGGGTCGATTCGCGCTCGTCGGTCGAGCGGTCCTCCAGAGGCGAACTGTCGGCCCCGCCGCTCGCGGCGTCGGCGTTGCCGTGCTGGTGGCCCTTCACGCTGCGCATGTTCACGACATCGTCGCGCGCGTCGTCGAGCAGGAAGTCGCCCTGGAGTTTCGGGGCGTCGGTCTCGGGGTCGTTGGGCATCGGTCGCGTCCTCGGGGTGGGTGTTACGCCGCGCCGGGGAGCAAGTTCGGGGCCGCGCCGCCGAAGCGCTCGCCGCCCTCGGCCTCGGCGAACGCCGCCAGCTTCGCGCGCATCGCCGCCTCGCCGCCGAACTGGAAGCCGAGTTGCGTGCGGTAAGCCGCGCAGGCGTCGAGCTTGATGCGTAAGTTGTCGCCGACGGGGACCGCGTGCGGCGACCCGGCCGGCACCCCCGGCAGCGGCCGCGCGGCGGGGTCGCGGATGGCATACGGCGTGTCGCGGTACCACGTCACGCACGCCGCCGGCCAAACCTTCAGCGCCGCGCGCACGACCTGGACGTGATCGACGTGCCGGCCCAGCCCCTGGGGCGCGAACACCAGTTCGGGCGCGAGTTCGTCGCGCAGCGCGCCGAACGCCTGGGAGAGCGGGCGCCAGACCTCATCGACCACCAGCGGCCCGCCGAACAGCGCTGGCGCCGAGTCGTAGCCTCGGTGCGGCGCCTCGGGGAAGTCGAGGTTGCGCACCGCTGCGGCGCCCAGGATGCGCGCCGCCTCGGCGTCCTCCGCGCGGCGAATGGCGAGGTAGTCCGCGTCGGCGGGCAGCCCCTTGTCGGTCTGGCAGGTGAGCGCGAACCCGGCGGGGTCCGGCACCGACCTCGTGAACGCGTTGACCAGCACCGCGCGCCAGCCGGCGCGTGCGAGGCCGGCGAGGGTGGCGCCGCAGGAGAACGCGACATCGTCGAGGTGCGGCGAGAGGAACAGCGCGGTCGGCATTCGCTCGTCTTACAAGAGGTGCGGGGCCGCGCGGAAGCGGCAACCCAGGTCGGCGCTCGCGGCGGTGACGGCGCGGGGGTCGTACTCGGCCAGCCAGTCGTCGCACGGCGAGTGTTCGGCCACCGCGCGCTCGTATTGCGCCTGAATCAGCCGCGCGACCGCGTGCCACGAGTACAGCCGCCGGACATCGGCCAAGGCCCGCCGCGCGAGTCGCCGGCGCAGCGGCGCGTCGTCCAGCAGTCGCGCGACCGCCGCCGCCAGCCCGCCGACATCGCGCGGCTCGACCAACAGCGAGTCGCGCTCGTGCTCCAGGCAATCGACCACGCCCACCGCGCGCGTCGAGACGATGGGCAGGCCGCTGGCCATGGCTTCGAGGATGGTGTTCGAGAACCCCTCCGAGTAGGTCGGGCTGACGAAGACCTCGCCGCGCCGGTAGGTGTCCGGGGCGCCGTCGTAGCTGCTGTAACCCGAAAAGCAGACCGCGCCCGCCACCCCCACCTCGGCAGCGCGGGTCTTGGCCGTCTCGACATCCGGCCCGATCCCCGACACCGTCAGGCGCACGTCCCGGCCCGCCGCGCGCAGAAGTGCGAGCGCGTCGATCAGCTCGAACACCCCCTTGCGCGCGTCCACCCGGCCGTGGTACAACAGCGTCGGCGGGTCGCCGAGTTCGCCCAGGCGCGCCTCGTCCTTCGGGGCGAAGCGCGCCGTGTCGGTGCCGCCGGGGACGACGGCGAACACGCCGCGCGGCACGCCGAGGTTCTCGGTCACTTCGTCGGCGAACGAGTTGCTGCCGATTAGCACCGCGTCCGCCCCCAACAGCACCGCCCGCATGGCGCCCCGGTGCGTGGCGCAGCAGCCGCCGATCCAGTGGCCGTCGCCGCCCTGAATGCTCACGACCACCGGCAGCCGCAGGCGCCGCCCGGCTTCGAGGGCCGCGAGGCCGGTGGGGTAGCCGTACTGCGCGTGCAGGATGTCGAACGGCGCCTCGGCGTGGCACCGCTCGACCTCGGCGACCATGGCGGCGATGTCGGCCTCGAAGTCGGCCGGGGCGCCGTGCCCGGCGAGCGCTTCCCCCTTCGACTCTAGCCCGATGACGCGCACGCCGCCCACCAGTGGCGGGTGGCCACCGCCGTACACGCCCGCCCCGGCCGCGTCGGCGCGGTACTGCGACACCATCGTCACGTCGTGACCGCCTGCGACCAGCTCGCGCAAGAGGTTCAGCGCGTAGACGCTCATGCCGGAGATGGCGGGGAAGTAGCGGCGCGACAGGAAGCAGACGCGCATCAACTCGCCCCCCGCAACTGGGCCAGCCGCACCGGCGCGGCGTGCGAACTCGGCTCGCGGTACAGCGGGTACAAGGGGCCGACGAGCGCATCGACGCGCGCCGGGTGCAGCCACGCCGGCCCGCCGACGCGCTCGGTCGCCTCGGCGGTCAGGCGCACGGGGAGCGCCCCCGCCGGCGGCGCACCGAGGCCCGCGAAGTCGTCGCCGCGCGCCAAGAGCCGCCGCACGCCGCGCTCGCCGAGGCGGTAGTAGCTCATCGTCTCGCACTCCACGTTCGACGCCACCACCTTCGTGGCGAACACCCCGCCCCCCGGCGGCGAGAAGTCCACCGCGTAGGCGTCGCACCCGGCGGCGGTCA
>CAXTPM010000461.1:0-4723 GCA_964245865.1 uncultured Fimbriiglobus sp.
GGTCGGGGAGGCCCATGCGAGTATTATTGGTGAAACCGGCCCGATTGTCGATGCGCCCCGGTGGCAACTGGCCGGGAGTTCCGTTAAACTGCGCCCCGGACCCGCCCCGCCCGCGCAACAGGGAGTGGCCGATGCCCCCCGACTGGCTCGCCGTCAGCCCCGAAGTCGCCGCCGCCCTCGCCGCCCGGCGCGCGGTCGTCGCGCTAGAGTCCACCCTGATCGCCTACGGGCTGCCGTACCCGAAGAACCTCGCCACCGCCCGCCAAGCGGAAGACGCGGTGCGCGCCCAAGGTGCCGTCCCCGCCACGATTGCGGTGATCGACGGGCGCCCCACCGTCGGCCTCTCGGGCGGGCAACTCGAGCACCTCGCCCAAGCCCAGGGCGTGCGCAAGGCGAGCCGGCGCGACTTAGCCGGCGCGATGGCCGACGCCGCCACCGCCGCGACCACCGTGAGCGCGACGATGGCCCTCGCCCACGCCGCCGGCATCGCCGTGTTCGCCACCGGCGGCATCGGCGGCGCCCACCCGCGCCCCACGCCCGAGTCGCCGCTGGACATCTCCGCGGACCTCACGGAACTCTCGCGCACCCCGGTCCTGGTGGTGTGCGCGGGCGCCAAGTCCATCCTCGACTTGCCGCAAACTTTGGAGCTGCTCGAAACCTTCGGCGTCCCCGTGGTGGGCTACCGCACCGACGACTTCCCGACGTTCTACGTCAAGAGCGGCGGCGGGGGCAAAGTCTCGACGCGCGTCGAGTCGGCCGAGCACGCCGCGCGGGTGTTCGCCGCCCACACCCGAATCGGCGGCAAGGGGGTACTCCTGTGCCAGCACCTCGACGAAGATGTCTCGGTGCGGCACGAGGTGTTCGACGGCGCGATGAAGCAGGCCGAGGCCGAGGCGACCGCGAAGGGCGTCGGCGGCTCGCGGCTGACGCCGTTTTTACTGGGACGGCTGGCGGACCTCACCGTCGGCCAGACGCTCGCGGCGAACCAGACACTAATCGTGGCGAACGCCCGCCTGGCGGCGGACGTGGCGGTGTGCCTGGCGGCGAGTTAAAGCCCAGGGACGGCCGTGCCTGGGCTTTCGCCCCCTTCCAACACCGCGACTAACTCCGACTCGAAATAGTAACGATTCCTGCGCCTCCCGGCGACCCGCAACAGATACGTCCACTCCTGGTGCGTGACGTGCCAAACCGTTTCCCGAACCGGCGCGGTCAGCACCGTGCGGACGCGCGGCCCCGCGACGGTGCGCACCCACCGGCCCGGCAGGTAGGCGGGTTCTCGGGCGCGGACCAGAGTCGAGAACGGCCGCACGCGGACGAGCGTGCCGCCGACCAAGAGAGTCAGGAATCGGCCCTCGGCCCCGACGCAGCGCGCGGACGCCCCGCGCGGGCAGAGCCGGGCAATCGCCTCGCGGTCGTCGGTGTGCGGCTCGCCCTGGCCGGCGGCGAAGTTCCAGAAGCACTCGACCCAGCGGCCGGCGGGGTCGGGCGCAGCGCCGCTCGGACTTTTGTCGTCGGCCATTACCCTCACCCCGCCGGCTCGGCCGCGACGTAGACCTTGCCGTGCCGCCGCAGCCAATCTTCGTCCCCGCGCTCGGCGTGCTCGCGCACCTGCCGCAGAAGTTGTACCGTCGCCGGCTCGTAGCACGGCTCGCTCGGGTCGTCCGGCGGCACCACCAGTTCAACCCCGACCTCGACGACGTAGCGGTCGGTTTGAATCAGGCGCGTGCGCTTGATCCGGGCGCCGGGAACGGTCATGAGAACTCCTCGCCGGGGAAATTAGTCGCACCGGCTCTCTCGGCGGGCCGCGAAGAGACCTCACCCCCCGGCCCCCTCTCCGCTTCGGAGAGGGGGCCGGGGGGTGAGGTCTCCGGGCTAGCCGGGGTCACTCCGCTCACGCCCCCCTACTCCCCCCGCCCCAACTCGAGCGCGTCCCACAAGCTCGGGTCGTCCGCGAACGGGAAGTCGGCCGTCACGCCCAAATACTGGTCGCCCAACTCCTGGTCGCGCAGGTGGTAGTACACCCCCAATCGCGGGTGCTGCTCGGGGTCGAACCCGCTCAGGATCGCGGCCGGCAGGAACGCTTCGAGCCGGTAGCCGCCTTTCTCGGTGGTGGCGCGGAACGGCAACTCCGAACTCGCGGCCACCGGGGCATCGTCGAGGGCGCGGTTGATCTTCAGTTGCCCGCACGCCGGCTCGTCAAGGTCTAGCCCGCCGCCGGTGGGGAGGAAGTAGAACTGGTGGCAGGTTCGCGTGGCGCGGTGCCCGGCCCTGGCGTCGCGCGTGTCGAGCCAGAGCGTCAGGCCGTCCGAGAGGCGCGGCTTCGCGGCGTCGCCCGAGGGGTCGCGCTCCTTGCCGCGCACGACGCAGGTGAGGCCGAGGCCCAGTTCGTTCCAGCCCAGGCGGACTTCGGCGAAGTTCACCCCGCCGTCGAGCGCAGCGAAGTTGGCCAGCACCGCCGACTCAGGCAGATCGACCAAGGTGTCGGCGTCGCCGGACCCCGGCATCGCGCCCACGTAAGGGCAGGGGTGCGCCAGACGCACGAGGAAGCGGTTCGGCACGAGCGGGGGCATGGCAGTCCTTGCTAGGTGGCGTTGCGGAGCGCGTCGAGGTTGGCGCCGGTGATGGCTCGCAGGTTCCGCGTCACCTTGTCGGCGGGCCAGTCCCACCAGCGGATCGTGAGTAACTCGGCTGCGACTTCGAACGGGAAGCGCTGGCGGATGACGCGCGCCGGGTTGCCGCCGACGACGGTGTAGGGCGCCACGGGGCCGGTGACGACGGCCTTCGCCGCAACGATGGCGCCGTCGCCGACCGTCACGCCCGGCATGATGGTCGCCTCGTAGCCGAGCCAAACATCGCTGCCGAGCACCGTGTCGCCCTTGTGCGGCAACTCGCCTGGCCCCGGCGCGGCGACCTCCCAGCCGTTGCCGAAGATGAAGAACGGGTAGGTCGAGAACCCGCCCATGGGGTGGTTCGCGCCGTTCATGAGAAACCGGCAGCCGCGGCCGAGGGCGCAGTAGCGGCCGATCACGAGTTTGTCGCCGACGAACGGGAAGTGGTACAAAACATTCCGCGCCTCGAACTGCACCGGCCCCTCGGGGTCGTCGTAGTAGGTGTAGTCGCCGACAACAATGTTGGGGCTGCGCACCAGCGGCTTCAGGAACCCCACTTGCGGGAAGCCGGGCACCGGCGCGGGGTCGTCGGGCGAGGGACCGGGCACGCGGGAGTCACCAGGTGTCGAGTTTCAGGCCGGGGATGCCCTCGTAATCGCGGACGTTACGGGTGACGAGCGTGGCGGCGAGTGTAATCGCAATGGCGGCGTTCGTTAAGTCGGCCCGGCCGCGCCGGCCGATCTTGGGCAAGGCCCGGAGTCGAAAGTAGAGCGCCGCAGACCTCAAATCGACCGGCAGCGCCGGCGCGAACCGGGCCAACAGAGCGTCGGTCTTGTCGAGGCGGACTTGGGCCTCGGCTAATCGCTCGGGGGTGTCGGCAGTAAGCAGGGAATCAAACCGGCCTTGCAGCAACTCGGCGCGCGACACGACTGTGACCCGCGCCGGAAGGTCGGTCGCTGCCGCCAAGCGGGCCTTTACGACCGGGTCGCCAAAGTACAACAGGGTCAGGATGTCGGGGTCGAGTAGCGTCACGGCGACTCCCCGGTCACCAGCGCGCGTGCGGCTTCCCGGTCGTAAAACTCCTCGTCGTGTTGGCGGCGGCGCCTCAGTTGCGCCAGGGCTTCCTCGCACTCCCTCGCGGTCTCGGCGTTCCACTCGATCCCCGAGTCCGGGACCGGGCTGGGCGCCAAGGTAGGCCGCTCGCCCAGCCACTCCAGCACCGCCGCCGTGGCGAAGCGCCACTCGCCGCCGACGCGCCGCCCCGGTAACTCGCCGGCCTCCGCCGAGCGGCGAACCGCCTCGGGCGTCAGGTGCAGTAACTCCGCCGCGGTTTCGGGCGTCAGCACGACGGCCAGCGGGGCGGGTGCCTTGGTCGCCGCTCCGTTCGATTCGGCCGCCGGCTCGATGGCCACACTCATTGGATTAATCTCCCGCCAGCGGCTTCCTCGGCGCTTCGAGTAAACTGCGCGCCAGCACCTCGCGCGCCCGGTCGAACTCCGGCGCCCAGTGAATCTCCGGCGCGCCGTCGCGCAGGCAGTCGCGGATCGCCTCTAAAGTGTTGCGCGCCATGTGCGGGCAGGCGTTGCACGCACAAGTAATGCCCGGCACGGGGAGGTAGGTGTGTTGTGGGGCGCGCGACTGGAGTTGCCACAGCATGTTCGGCTCGGTCGCCACGATGAACGTCGTCGCGGCGGGGCGCTCCACCACGTACCTGATCATCGCCTCGGTGCCGCCGGCGAAGTCGGCGTGGTCGAGTATATTTTTCGGGCACTCGGGGTGAGCCAATACTAGTGCGCCCGGATGTTGTTTCTTCTGCCGCAGTAAATCATGCACGCTGAAAATCTCGTGAACCATGCACGAGCCGTTCCACAAAATCATCGGCCGGCCGGTGATCTCTTGCAGGTAGCGCCCCAAATGTTGGTCCGGCACGAACAGAATCTCGTAGCCTTCGGGCACGCGGTTCCGCACCACGTCCTCGGCGTTGCCGCTCGTCACCACCCAGTCGGACAGTGCTTTCACTTTGGCCGAACTGTTGATGTACGTCACCGTCTGAAACTTCCGGCCGTTCTCGCGCAGCATCTCCTGGTAGCGGTGCAACTTCTCCGGCGGGCACG
>CAXTPM010000462.1:0-4704 GCA_964245865.1 uncultured Fimbriiglobus sp.
TGGGACTCCAGTGGTCCGCAAACCGCGCGAAGGCCTCGGCGAGGTTGACCACGCGGGGCATGGGTTGGTCGCTCACTTGCCGCCCCGCCCGGCCAGGTACTCCTCGACGGCGTGCTTGGCCTCGGCCAGCCCCGCGCCGGTGGCGTCGCGGTACGCCTTGATCGCCGGAATCTTCTCGCCACGGTCGGCGAGGTGCCGCACCTCCTCAGGCACGCCGGACTCTTCCGCGAAGGGGATGTTCAGGTGCGCGAGGATCAGGTCGAGTTTGCGCTCGACTCGCCGCAGGCGCGTGGCGTCGGCGGGGGTAAACTCGGAGGTCGGGCCGGAGAACGAGAACACGGCGTGGCTCCTCGGTCGACTGGGCGGGCATCTCGGACTTCGCAGAAGACCGAGGCTGATTTACCGGCCCCCCTTCCCTGCGCCCCACGGCTCGCCGGGAAGTGCCGGGCTGCCTTAGCCGCCCAGCAGCCGCGCGAACCAACTGCGCTGCCGCGGCAACGGCGGCGGCGGGTTCACCGGCCCCCCTTGGAGGAGCGAGCTGCCCCAGATGCTCGCCGCGCGGTTCGCCGCCATCGGCCCGGCCCACTTCGCCAGGCGCTCGACGCCGGCGCGCAGGTGCGGCGGGCGCCGGTCGAGGTTGTGCCCGTCGCTGCCGATCACGTGAATCAGGCCGCGCTTCGCCCAGTTCTTGAGCGCCCGTTCCTCGCGCGCCGAACCCGGCGCCCCGAGCGACTCGGTCGTCACCTGGATCAGACACCCGGCCGCGACGGCATCGAGTGTGTGGCCGTCGTCGTAGAGCAGTTCGGGGTAGCGCTCCGCGTGCGCAATGACGAGTCGCACGCCGAGTTGGCCGAACTGCATGGCGAGGTGGCGGATGTCGAGGAACATCCCGTGCGGCATCTCGACGAGGAGGTGCCGCTTTTTGTCGCCGACCGAGAGCAGCGTGCCGGCCTGGTAGTCCGCGAGCGTGCTCGGCGAGAGCATGACCTCGCCGGTCGGGTAAACCGACAGCGGCACATTCTGCTGTTTGAGAAGTGCGGAGAACTCCGTCGCCGCCGAGCGCAGGCGCTCGGCGGTGTTCTCGGGGTAGCCGTCGTTCTGGTGGGCGAGCGCGGTGGCGTGGCGCACCCCCTCGGCGACGAGGGTGCGCGCCATCGCCAGGGCTTCGACCCCGTCGGCCGGGCCGTCGTCCAGCCCGCCCAGCAGGTGCACGTGCGTGTCGGCGAGGACCATTAGCGCGGCTTGGGCTTGTCGGCCGCGGCCTCGGCCAGTTCGGCCGCCTCGGCGTTCTCGCCCTCCTCGTCGTAGTGCATGGCGTACTCGTAATCGACGTAGCGGTAGCCCGAACTCGACCCGTAGTTGTAGCCGGTGTAGTTCGCCGCCGGGCCGCGGTCCCCGCCGTTGACCACCACCCCGAGGATGTTCGCCCCGAGGGTCGTCAACTGCTCGCGCGTCCGCTCCGCGGCGGGGCGCGCGAACTTCGTCATGCGGAACACCATGATGATGCCGTCTACCCGCGGCGCCACGTTGGCGGGGTCGCTCACCGCCAAGACCGGCGGCGTGTCCACGATCACGAAGTCGTAGGCGTCGCGCAAGTCTTGCAACAGTAATTGAAAGCGCGAGCTGGTCAGCAGTTCGGCGGGGTTGGTCGGCCGCGGCCCGCACGGCACGAGGTCCAAGTTGTCGATCGGACTGCGCCGCAGCGCCCGCGACAACTGCGCGGTGCCGGCGATGACTTGAGCCAGCCCTACCTCGACCGGCCCGAGCTTGAACACCCGGTGGACCTGAGGCTTGCGCATGTCGCAGTCGATCAGCACCGTGCGCTTGCCCGACTGGGCGATGCTCACCGCGAGGTTGGCCGCGAGCGTCGATTTCCCGTCGCCGGGGTTCGGGCTGGTCACCTGGATGATCTGGTGACCGCGCCCCTGGGTGCTGAAGTAGAGTTGCGTGCGGAGGCCGCGGTACGCCTCGGCCTCGGCCGACTTGCTGCGCAGGGCGCACACCAGCGCCGGCTGCACGTCCGGCGGGTCGGCACTGTCGGCCGGCTCGTCGAGGCGCAGTTGCGGGATGTGCCCGATGACCGGCAGCCCGAGGCGGCGGCGGATTTCGGCGGGCGACTTGAAGCTGCGGTCGGTGAGTTCGGCGAGCGTCATCCCCAGCGCCCCGGCCGCGAGGCCGGCGAAAAGCCCGATGACTGCCGACACCAGCACGCGCGGCCCGATCTTCGCGCCGAAGCCCGGCTTGGTGAGTTCGCGGGCCTCGTAGCCGCCCCGCGTGCTCGTGAGTTGTACGGTGCGCAAGTCCTGGTTGTACTTCTGAATCTCGGCACTCAGGAGCGCCTGCGCGGCCCGGTTGGCCGCGATCTCGACCTCGATCTTGCCCGCGTCCTGCAGCTTCTTCTCGTCGGTGGCGAGCTGGTTGCCGATCAACTTGACCTGGAGTTCGGCGGTCTCTTTCAGGTTCGCCAGCCGCAGCCCGTACGCGCCGAGTTGGTCGAGCTGCGTGCCGCGGTCGGGGTTAAGAAGCCTCAGTTCGGCCTCGTAGAACTCGATCTCGGCGTTGACCCGCTTCATGGTCGGGTGGTCTTTGCCCAAAGTCTGCGACAGCCCGCCGCGCTGGAGCTTCAGGAGGCGCAACTGCTGCTCCAGCCCCGGCTGCCCGGCCTGGTTGACGGCGGACCTGGCCTCGCCGGTCAACTGCACCAGTACCCGCTGGCGGGAGCTGTCGTTCACCCCGGCCCCGGCGATCAGGCTCAAGTCGCGATCGTGGCTGATAATGAGGTTCTGGAGTTGCAGCAGTTTGTCGCGCTGCACGCTGACGCGGGTCCGCACCCCGGCCAGGTCTTCGGGGGTAATTTTGATCTGCTCGGTCTGCTTCTCGAACCCCTTCTCCACCAGCCGCTGGAGGTCTTTCTGGTTGGCGTCGATCGCGGTCTCCAGAAACCGCCGCTTCTCGTTGGTCGCGGTGTCGTACACCCCGGAGAGTTCGTTCTGGTACGCCGTGACGATGGCCTCGAGGATGCGCATGCTGTCCGACGGGTCGCGCGCCGCGTAACTCAGTATCACCACCCCGTTACTGACCGCGCCCGACGCCCCGGACTCCCGGTCGCGCGTGGCCCCCATGCCGGCGGCGAGCATCGCCGCGACCTGCCCGTCGTCCTCGGGGAGCACGAAGCTCAGCTTCTTGCTCCGCAACTCTTTGGCGGCTTTCTCGCGGACCCTTTCGGACTTGATCAGCACGAGCTGCGCGCTCACGTAATCCTGCACGTCGGCGGTGCGGCTGTCACCCTGATTGGAACTCGCCGAGCGCAACTGGATCACCAGCAGTTGCGCCACCGACTGGTACACCGGCGTGCCGGTGACCTGCGCGAACACCCCCACGAGCGCCCCGAAGGCGAGGCCCAGCACCAAGAGAGGCCAGCGCCGGGCGAGCACTGCCCACACGTCGATGCCGTGCTCCGGCTCCCCCACGTTAGTGGGAATGTGAACTGGCGTGGGGAGGGCCGGCATCGGCCGGGCGCCGTCGAGGAGCAGCCCCCCCCCCGACGATCCCGGCGAACTGGGGGCGAGACTGTCGGACATAGCGGTGAGTCCTACGGGAGTCCGGGGCGGCATCGAGCCGGGCGCGAAAAGGGTCGGTCCAGTATGGCCGCGCATGCCCGCCCCGGCCAGGCGCGGCCCGCCGCGGCGGGGGGATTCGGCCGGCCGACCCGGCGGGTCGCTCCGACCGATCGCATTCTACGCCGTCGCCGCCCGCGCGCCGGCCGGGATTTCCGGCCCGGCCCCGCGCGCCGGCGGGCCGAGAATCGCCTCCGCCGCGCCCAGCAAGTTCCCGAGCCGCGCGACCGGGTCGGTCATCGGCCCCGCGTCGGGGTCGCCGGTGACGACGAGCCGGCCGACGACCTGCCCGTACCCGCAGACCGGCAACTCGGCTCGCCAGTGCCGGCCCCCGGCGACCTTGAGGTCGGCGCGGCTCTCGCTGTTGTCCCAGCGCCCGTGGAACGCCTCGTGCCACGCCGGCGCGTTCACGTCCAGCTTGAGCGACAGCACGCCCGCATCCCGCGCCGTACACAACAACTCCTGCCACAGACCCTCCCACTCGCCGGTCCCCTGGAGGCGCACCGACATCTCGACCACGCCCGATCCGCCGCGCGCCGACTGGATCACTGCCGAGGCGCGCTGCCGGATCAGCCGCACTTCCGCCAGGCCGAACCAGCCGGTGGCGAGCAAGATGGCCCCGACTGCCAGCGCCGAGCCGACCGCCAGGAAGTCGTTCTGCTGGTGCAGCCCGACGAACCCCCCGGCCGCGCCGATCGCGCCGAGGGCCATCGTGATCCCGAGCACTCGGCCGCGACTCTTGCCGCTGCGGAGCATCTGGTGGTGCAAGTGCCCCCGATCCGCCGCCGCGAGGCCGCGCCCCGTGAGCTTGCGCCGGATGATCGCCGCGCTGGTGTCCAAGATCGGCAGCACCAGAAGCGCGGTGGGCGCCAGGATCGCCACGGCCGGCCCCTTGAGGCTCGCCGAGATCGCCAGCGCTCCGACGACCAGCCCGATGAGCATGCTGCCGCAGTCGCCCAGGTACACGCTCGCCGGAGGCAAGTTGAACACTAAGAACCCCGCCACCGCCCCGGCGCACGCGAGCGATAGGACTGCGACTTCGGGGTGCCCCGCCACCCCGGCCATCCCGGCGAGCGCCAGGAACACG
>CAXTPM010000463.1:0-4702 GCA_964245865.1 uncultured Fimbriiglobus sp.
CCGGTGGCGCTGGTGCTGCTCGCGCCGGCGCAGTCGGGCGGGCTGGAGTTGAACCACCTGGCGCTGAAGTGGATGCAGGCGGGCGCGGCGAAGCTGCGGCTCGCCGGGCGGCAGGCGCGGTCGCTGCTGGCGTCGGTGGCGCGGCTCGACGGCGAGTTCGGCCTGGGCGAGCAGCTCGACCCCAGCGCAGACCCCGCCGCCGGGGGGCTGGCCGGGCTGGTCAAGACCGCGCGGCACGAGTGGCCCGAGGTGGCGTGCAAGGCGCTCGACGTGTCGCCCAGGTACGCCGCCGCCGAGCCGGCCCGCGCCGCCGCCGAATTGCTCGGGGAACTGCTGACCGACGGCCCCGTCGAGGTCGGCGTATCGGCCGGGCACCGGGTGGCGCTCGAGCTGGCCCGCGCCGCGCTGCGGCCGGGGGGCGGCTCCGCGCGGCCGGTGCTGTCGGGGTCGGACGTGGTGCTCGTCACCGGCGGCGCGCGGGGCGTCACCGCCGAGGTGGCCGTCGCCCTGGCCGAAGCGTTCCGGCCGGCGATCGTGCTCACCGGCCGCACCCCCGCCGCGACCGCCCCCGAGCCGGCCTGGGCGGCGGGGGTCGAGGGCGAGGGCGAACTCAAACTCGCCATCGCCCAGTCGCTCGGCGACGCCGCGAACCCCAAGGCCGTCGGCGAGGCGTACTCCCGATTGGTGGCCCAGCGCGAGATCGCCCGGACGCTCGCCCGCATCGAAGAAGCCGGGTCGAAGGCCGCGTACTACCCCGCCGACATCGCCAACGGGCGCGCGGTCGCCGACCTGATCCACCAGGCGAGCGTGCGCTTCGGCCCGGTCACCGCGCTGGTGCACGGCGCCGGGGTGCTGGCCGACCGGCGCATCGACGACCTGAGTGCCGAGCAGTTCGCGCGCGTCTACTCCACCAAGGTGGACGGGCTGTCGAACGCGCTGCAACTCCTCTCGGGCCAGGAGCTGAAGGCGATTCTCTTGTTCAGCAGCACCACGGCGCGGCTGGGGCGCGTCGGGCAGGCGGCATACGCCGCGGCCAACGAGGTGCTCAACAAGACCGCCCAAGTCGAGGCTCGCCGCCGCCCCGGATGCCGGGTGGTGGCGATCAACTGGGGGCCGTGGGAGGGCGGCATGGTCACGCCCGCCTTGCGGAAGCTGTTCGAGTCCGAAGGCGTCGGGCTGATCCCCCTCGCCGACGGCGCGCGCTTCGCGGTGCAGGAACTCGGCGCGGCGGGGCGGGCGGCGGAGGTCGTGGCGCTCGGCCGCGCCGGGCGCGCGGGCAAGTCCCCCGGCGGCACCAGCGCCTCCATCGCCACCCCCGCCCCGCGCCCCCTGCCCCCAGCACCCACCCCGGTCTTGGCTCCGGCCGCGCCGGCGGGGGGCGCGGCGATGGCCCCGGCGTTCGAGCGCGTGGTGTCGCTCGAAGGGCACCCCGTGCTGCGCTCGCACGTGATCGGCGGCACGGCGGTGCTGCCGATGGCCCTGCACCTGGAGTGGCTGGCGCACGCGGCGATGCACGCCCAGCCGGGGCTGCTGTTCCTGGGGGTCGATGACCTGCGCATCCTCGGGGGCGTCAAGCTCGACGAGTCGCGCCCGGCGACCGTGACGGCCTTCGCCGGCAAGGCGCGCACGAGCGACGGCCTCACCGTGGTGCCGGTCGAGCTTCGCGGCCGGCGGCGCGACGGGCGCGAGGCGCTGCACTCCCGCGCCGAGGTGATCCTCGGCGCGGCGTACCCCGCCGCCCCGACCCCCGAGGCAACGCCGAGTCTGGCGCCCTACGGCCACAGTGTGGGCGAGGTCTACCGGCAGTTCCTGTTCCACGGCCCGGACTTCCGCGCGATCCACTCGGTGGAAGGAATCGGCGACGGCGCGTTCGCCGGCACCGCCCTCGCCGCCCCGCCCCCCTCGGAGTGGTTCGCCGAGCCGATGCGGAGCAGTTGGGTCGCCGACCCGCTGGCGCTCGATGCGAGCTTCCAGATGATGATCCTGTGGGGCTACTCCCGCCACGGCGCGGGGAGCCTGCCGGTGATGGCCAAGCGCTACCGGCAGTACCGCAAGGCCTTCCCCGCCGGCGGCGTGCGCGTGGTGGTCCGCGTGACGCAGGACAACGCCAACAGCGCGCGGGCGAACATCGACTACCTCGCGCCGGACGGCACCCTCGTGGCGCAACTGAGCGGCTACGAGTGCATCATCGACCAGACGCTCGACCAGTCGTTCCGGCGCAACGAGCTGGCAGCGCCGGCGGGGCGGTAGGGGCGGGTGTACGGCGCGGCGGATCGTCGCGCCGTAGAATGCCGGCGGCGCCCACCGGAGGAGCAGTCATGACATCCGACGAGGCCCGGCTCAACTCCGAGCGGGCGTGGCGCATCTACGACGAGCGGCTGCGGGCCGCCCTGGAGGCCAACCACCACGGCCGGTTCGTCGCCATCGAGCCGGAAAGCGGCGACTACTTCCTGGGCGACACGCTCGACGCCGCCGCCGACGCGGCCCAAGTCGCCCACACGGCCCGGCGGTCGCACGTGCTGCGGGTCGGCTACCGGGCGGCGCTGTTCATCGGCGGCGCGTACTTGTGACCGGCCGCGTGGACGGGGCCGGGTGGGCGCTGCTGCGCGTACCGGTGGCAGCGAGCGCCGGAGGGCCGCGAACCGAAGTCGAGGCGTAAGTGGACACCGCATTCAACGGCGGACTGACGACGCCCCAGTCGCTAGCGGCCGCGCTAGGGCTTGCGACCGGAGTGTCGGCCAACGCCGTGCTAGCAGACGAGTCGGGGGTGGCGCTGGACTCGTTCATCTGCTACGTGGACTGGTTCGGCGCGACGTACCGCACGCAGGCAGTGGCGACGGACGCGGCGTACCCCCTGCTCGGCACGCAACTGCTCGCCGGGCGGCGGCTGGTAATCGACTACGCGGCCGGCACCGTCGAGTGGACGTAGCCGCCCCACGGAACGCCGAACTCAGCGGCGCCCGGTTCGGCGACCGCCGCCTCACTTTCGCGGTCGCTTGCCGTCAGATCGCGGCCAGAGCACAGTACAGGCCGTACCAGGCGACCAGGGCGACGGCCGCGATACCGGCCGACACTAGCCCGCCGCCGATGCGGGCCGGCCGGCCACCCAGCCCGCCGGGCGCCGGGGCGCCGGCCGGGGCGAGCCAGCGGCGCCAGGCGGGGTTCGACCACGCGAGGCACAGCGCCGTGCAGGCGACGGCCACAAGCGCCAATAGGGCCGCCGTCGCGTACAGAACCCCAGGGGAGAGCATGGTGGACCTCTTCGCCGCCGAACGGGTTGCGAGTCCACGCGGCGTCGCGGACTCGCGCGGGACGAGCTTCGTCCCGCGCCGGGGTTCCTCCACTTGCCCACGCTACTGGGGCCGACCGGCGCCGTCAAGCGCCTAATCACGCCGAATGCGGCGCCCGCAGCAATCGCGCGACCGTGACGCCCCCGCTTGCCCCCGACGCAGAACTCCCGTGCCCCCCGGCGCCCCATTCCGTAAAACATCCGGCCGGGGCGGCGAGCACGCGCCCCGGCCGGCGTCCGTTCCCACTAGCTAGTGAAGTTGCACGCAAGCGGAGTCGAGTCGATGGCCGGGTCGGAGCGGGTGGCGGTCGTCGGCCTCGCGGGGAGATATCCGGGGGTCGGCGCGGACCTCGACGCCTACTGGGACGCGGTTGCCGGCGCGCGCGACCTCGGGCGCGAGGTGCCGCCCGGCCGCTGGGTTCTGCCGCCCGGCGAGTGCACCGCGCCGGACTCGGTGGACTCCGCGCGCGGCTACTTCCTCGACCCGTTCGAGCCGGACCTGAGCGGCCTCGACGTGCCCGGCGAGTGGCTGTCCACACTCGACCCGCTGTTCCACCTTGTGCTCGATGTCGGCAACCGCGCGTGGCTGTCGGCGCGCACGGCGGGACTCGACCGGCGCAAGGTCGCGGTGGTGCTCGGCAACATTTATCTGCCCACCGAGGGGGCGTCGAACTTCGCCCGCAGCATCCTCGCGCCGCGCAGGAATCGCAGCGGGTTCGGCAGCGGCGAGGTGCAACTGGCCAACCCGCTGAACCTGCGCGCCGCCGCGCTCCCGGCGGGCATTCTGGCGAAGGCGCTCGGCCTCGGCGGCGGGTCGTTCACCCTCGACGCGGCGTGCGCCACCTCGCTGTACGCCCTGAAGTTCGCGTGCGACGAGTTGCTGAGCGGCCGCGCGGATTGCGTGCTGGCCGGGGGCGCGTCGCGCCCGGACCCACTCTACACGCAGGTGGGCTTCTCGCGCCTCAGAGCCTTGTCGGGCACGGGGACGTGCTCGCCGTTCGACGCCGCGGCGAACGGGCTAGTCGTCGGCGAGGGCGCGGGCATTTTCGTGCTGAAACGCCTCTCGGACGCGCTGCGGCACGGCGACACCGTCCACGGCGTGATCTGCGGCGTCGGGCTGTCGAACGACGTGGCGGGGAACCTGCTCGCGCCCGCCTCCGAGGGGCAGTTGCGCGCGATGCGGGGTGCGTATGAGCGAGCCGGCGAGTGCGCCGGACGTGATCGAGTGCCACGCCACCGGCACCCCCGTCGGCGACGCGGTCGAGTTCGCCGGCCTGCGGCAACTCTGGGGCGAGTCGGGCTGGAGTCCGGGTCAGTGCGCGATCGGCTCGGTCAAGTCCACCGTGGGGCACCTGCTCACCGGCGCGGGGGCGGCGGCGCTCACCAAAGTCTTGCTGGCGATGCGCGCGAAAC
>CAXTPM010000464.1:0-4700 GCA_964245865.1 uncultured Fimbriiglobus sp.
TCTGCCGGTGCGAGTACGCCGAGCCGGCAACTAATAAATAGGATGCGTATGAGTCCAAACCGCGTCGTCCGGGGGGACGCGGCCGAGGAGTAGACATCGATTGAGTAGGTGGGACTTGCCGTCGCGGAAGTGGTGCGGGCGAGGTCGGCCTGAATGCGGAGAACCTGCCCGACTGTGGGCGTGTAATTGATGTTGGGGAAAGCGTAGCTAGTCCCCGCGCCGCCGCCACCGACCTGGACGGCCTGAGACCCCAAGGCCACGATCGTAGTCTGAACCGTGTATGCGGCCGGACCCTGGAGCACCCAACCGTTCTGCCCGATCAAATTGCCGGTCGTGTAACCCGGCGTCTCGAAGCCGTTGGAGTCGAAGAGCACCGTCTGGGCCGGCGCGGCGGTGGCCACCACCGCGGCCGCGAAAGTCGCTAGGAACTAACGCATACACACTCTCAAAAGGGCGGGGGCGACGAGCGGCTCCGACGACAGGGCGACGGCGGGGTTCCGCTCGGGTGGACTAAACGGGTCTAGCTTTACCAAAACTAGGACATTCCTTCGCGGCTGGCAACGATTTCGCCGCAAATTCGCGCCACACCACAAACTTCTAGTATCATGACTTCTTAATCCCTTACCCCCGCTGCCCCGGCATGTGCCGCACCAGCTCGCCCTCGACTAGGTAAACCACGTCCTCGGCAATGTTGGTGGCGTGGTCGGCGATGCGCTCGAGGTGCCGCACCGCACTGAATAAGCTTAGGCCCGGCTCGATCAACTCCGGCGACTGCTTCATGTCCGCGACGATCTGCTTGATGAGTTCGTCGTGCCCGGCATCGACCGCGTCGTCGGCGCGGATCACGGCCCTCGCCAGCGCCGCGTCGGTCTGGACGAACGAGTCGAGGCTCTGGCGGACCATGCGCACCACGAGCGCGGTGAGGTCGTCCAGCCGCGCCGGCACCCGGAACCCCGGCGACCCGACGAGCACGAGTGCGCGGTTGGCGATGGCCACCGCCAGGTCGCCCATGCGCTCCAGATCAGTCGAGATCAGGATGACCGCGCTCACCCGGCGCAGGTCGCCCGCGACCGGCTGGTGCAGGGCGAGGATTTTCAGGCACTCGTCCTGCACCTCGTTCTCGAAGCGGTCCACCATCGCGTCGCCGACGATCACGGCGTTCGCGCCGGTGGGGTCGCGCCTGCACAGGGCGCGCGTGGCGGTGCGGATGGCTTCTTCGACCGCGGTAGCCATGGCGAGGACCGCGCGCTGCAGGCGCTCCAGGTCGAGTTCGAGGTGCTTGGACATGGGGGCCGGGGTCGAAGGGCGTGCGTCGGACGGATGGCCCATGAGAGCACACGCGGGGCGTTCCGAGAAGAGGGAAAAACCGGAAACCCGCGCGGCCGGGGGGCTACAATCGGACTCCGGCCCGCCCCCCGCCGACGCCGAACCCCCGCCATGCCCGAGCCGGTCTACCACAAGCGCTACCGCATGGAGTGCCGCCTGCGCCGCGGGGCCGCGCCCCCGGAGTTGCCGGCGGGCTACGGGCTGCTGCCGTGGGCGCCCGAGCTACTCACGCGGCACGCCGTCGCCAAGGCCGCGTCGTTCAGCGGCGAGCTGGATTCCTTGATCTTCCCGAGCCTCGGCGGCTTCGACGGCTGCTTAATGCTCATGAGCGCGATTGCGGCCAAGCCGGGTTTCGTGCCCGGCTCGACGTGGCTCCTCGCCGGCCCCGGCGGCGACGCGGGCACGGTGCAGGGGCTGCGCGACGACGACGGCCTCGGGGCGGTGCAGAACCTCGGCGTCGTCCCGGCCGAGCGGGGCCGCGGCTTCGGCGAACTGCTGCTGGCCTGCGCGCTAGCCGGGTTCCGCGCGGCGGGCCTGGCGCGGGCGCATTTGGAAGTGACCGCCTCGAACGCGCCCGCCGTGCGGCTCTACCGGCGGCTGGGGTTCCGGGCGGTGCGGACGGTGTACAAGCCAGTGCCGCCCCGGCCGCGGGCGCCCGTTCCGCATCCGGCCTCGTAAGATAGACCAGCCCGCCGAACCCGAGCCAGTGTGTGAGGGCGTGCGGGCGACGGGCACCGCGATGCGGTTCCCCGGCGACTTCGTGCCGACCGAGCCGCTGATCGAAACGTTCCCCAACGGCCTGACGCTCGTCGCCGAGTCGATGCCGCACGTGCGGAGTGCGAGCCTGAACCTGCTGGTGCCCGCCGGGTTCGCGCGCGAGCCGGCCGAGAAGTTGGGGCTGGCGTCGCTGCTCGCGGAACTCTCGACGCGCGGCGCTGGCACGCTGGATAGCCGCGAACTCTCCGACGCCTTCGACCGCCTCGGCGTGGACCGGGGCGAGGGGGTCGGCGCGTACAACCTCACGTACTCCGGCGGGATGCTCGGCCGCAACCTCACGCACATCCTGCCCCTGTACGCCGACATGGTGCGCCGGCCGCACCTGCCCGAAGACGAGTTGGAGCCGGCGCGCGAGGCACTCCTGCAAGACCTGCTGGGTCTGGCGGACTCGCCCGACGACCGGGTGATGCTGGCCCTCGCCGCGAAACACTTCCCCAGCCCTTACGACCGCAACCGCTTCGGCACCGCGGAGAGCCTGGCGAGTATCGGCATCGACGACGTGCGGGCCTACCACCAACAAGCCATGGTCCCCGAGGGGGCGATCCTGAGCGTCGCGGGGGCGTTCGACGCCCAACAGTTACTCGCACTCGTCGGCGAGCACTTCGGCGACTGGCGCGGCCCCGCGCTGCCGCTGCCCGACCCGGCGCGCACCCCGCCGGGGGCGAGCTACGAGCACATCGAAGAAGACACGCACCAGACGCAGATCGCCCTGGCCTGCCCGAGCGCGGCGTTCGACGACCCCGACTTCTACAACGCGCGCGGCGCCGTCGGCGTGCTGAGCGGCGGCATGAGTTCGCGCCTGTTCACCGAGGTGCGCGAGAAGCGTGGCCTGTGCTACAGCGTCCGCGCCAGCCACTCCACCATCAGGGGACTCGCGGCGGTGGTCTGCTACGCCGGCAGCCGCTCGGAGCGCGCGCAGGAAACCCTCGACGTGACCGTCGCGGAACTCAAGCGCCTGCGCGACGGCGTGACCGCGGACGAACTCGACAAGCTGAAAGCGTCCCTTAAGACCACGCTGATTATGGCCCAGGACTCGGTGGCCAGCCGCGCCAGCACTCTCGCCAGCGAGTGGTTCTACCTCGGGCGCCTGCGCACGCTGAGTGAAGTCCGTGCGCGGATCGACGGCATCACCGAGGCGGGCATTACGAGCTACCTCGACCGCTACCCGATGGACCGCTTCACGGCGGTGACGCTCGGGCCGAAGCCGCTGACGGCGCCGGGGGACTAGCTCTCTCGTGTTCCCTCCCCCCTCCGAGGGGGAGGGCTTGGCCAAGTAGGAGCGAGCCGGAAGCGAGTTCGACGCCTCTCGGCCCCGGCGAGTCCCCCCCACCCTAGCCCTCCCCCTCGGAGGGGGGAGGGGACAGGAAAAGTCGGCCCGCTAAACTGTCTCGAACCGCTCGCTAAGTCCCACTCCAGAGCCCGCGCCATGCCCTTCCACACCCACACGCTCCCCAACGGCCTCACGCTCCTAGGCGAGACCATCCCCACCAGCCAGTCGGTCGCGGTGAACTTCACCGTCCGCACGGGCGCGCGAGACGAAGAGGCAAACGAGTCCGGCGTGTCGCACTTCCTCGAACACATGCTGTTCAAGGGCACCCCTACTCGGGACGCCTTGCAGTTGAACCTCGCGTTCGACCGCATCGGCGCGTCGGACCACACCAACGCCTCGACCGGCGAGGAATCGACCGAGTATTACACGGCGGTGCTGCCGGAGTACCTGCCGCAGGCGCTCGATGTGCTGACCGACATGCTCCGGCCCAGCCTGCGCGAGGCCGACTTCACGACCGAAAAACAAGTCATTCTCGAAGAGATCGAGATGTACGAGGACAACCCGAGTGCCATGGCGTTCGACTTCGCCAAGGAGACCTACTACGGCAGGCACCCGCTGGGTAACTCGGTGCTGGGCACCAAAGAGAGCATCCGCGACCTGAGTGTCGATCAGATGCGCGGCTACTTCGCCCGGCGGTACGTGGCGCCCAACACCATCGCGATTGCCGCCGGGAACTTCGACTGGCCGGAGTTCGTCGGCCGCGTGGAGTCGATGTGCTCGGCGTGGCCCGGCAGCCCCGCGCCGCGCGAGTTGGCCCCGCCGGCGCCCAACAAAGGCGGCGTGCATTGCAAGACCCGCGCGGACTCGACCCAGCAGCACGTGATGGTACTGATGCCCGCGTCGCCGGCGAACTCGATGGGCCGCTACGCCGCGACGGTGCTGGCACTCGCCCTCGGCGACTACTCGGGGAGTCGGCTCTACTGGCAACTGGTGGACCCCGGTAAGGTCGAGAGCGCGTCGTTCATCGTGGACGCCGGGCAGGGGTCCGGCGTGGCCGGGGCGACGTTCTCGTGCGACCCCGAGCAGGCCGTCGAGAACCTGGCCCTCGTCCAGAAACTCATGCGCGAAGTCCAGGCCCAGGGGATTACCGAGGCCGAACTGGAGGGCGCCCGCACCAAAATCGCCAGCCGACTGGTGCGCTACGCCGAGCGGCCCAGCGGGCGCATGCGGGCGATCGCCGCGGCGTGGCTCGCCAACGGCGAGGAGGCCGACGTGGACCGCGAGTTGGGCCGCTACGACGCCGTGACGCTGACCAGTGTGCGCGAAT
>CAXTPM010000465.1:0-4695 GCA_964245865.1 uncultured Fimbriiglobus sp.
TCCCGACCCCTTCGCTTCCCGCAAGAGGTTCCCGCCGCATGACTTCCCGACTCCTCGCCGCGGCCGCGATCTGCGTCGCCGCCGGCCTCGCGGTCGCCCAGCCGCCCGCCAAGCCCGCCGCGCCGCCCAAGCCGCTCACCAAGGCGGCCGCCACGGCCGCCGACGCGCTCAAGGCGCCGCCGGGGTTCAGTGTCGAACTCGTTTACTCGGTGCCGAAGGACCAGCAGGGGTCGTGGGTCAACCTCTGCGTGGACCCCAAGGGGCGCCTGGTGGCCTCCGACCAGTACGGCGCCCTCTACCGCATTACTCCCACCGCGCCCGGCGACAAGTCCCCGGCCAAAGTCGAGAAGCTCGACGTGGCCATCGGTATGGCCCAGGGGCTGTGCTACGCCTTCGACGCGCTCTACGTGGTCGTCAACGCCGGCAAGGGGCCGGGGCTTTACCGGGTGACGGACACCAACAACGACGACATGCCGGACAAGGTCGAACTGCTGCGCCCCCTCACCCCCGGCGGCGGCGAGCACGGCCCGCACGCGGTGATGATGCACCCCGACGGCAAGCGCCTCACGCTCGTCTGCGGCAACCAGACCACCCTGACCGACTGCGCCACGAGCCTCGTGCCGCGCAACTGGGGCGACGACCACCTGCTGCCGCGCATGCCCGACGGCAACGGCTTCATGAAGGGCGTGCTCGCCCCCGGCGGATACGTGGTGAACGTCGATCCCGATGGCAAGAACGCCGAACTCGTCAGCATCGGCTTCCGCAACCAGTACGACGCGGCCTACAACCGCGCGGGCGACTTGTTTACCTACGACGCGGACATGGAGTGGGACTACAACACCCCGTGGTACCGCCCCACCCGAATTTGCCACGTCACCCCCGGCAGTGATTTCGGCTGGCGCAACGGCGCGGGCAAGTACCGCGAATACTACCTCGACAACTCGGCGCCGAGCGTGAACATCGGCCCCGGTTCGCCGACGGGCGTCTGCTTCGGCTATGGCGCGAAGTTCCCGGCGAAGTACCAGGACGCGTTCTTCATCTGCGACTGGAGCTACGGCAAGCTCTACGCGGTGCACCTCACGCCCGACGGCGCCGGCTACGCCGGCAAGGCCGAGGAGTTCGTCACCGGCACGCCGCTGCCGCTGACCGATGTCGTAATTAGCCCCGTTGACGGCGCGATGTACTTCGCCGTGGGGGGCCGCAAGACGCAGTCCGGGCTGTACCGCGTGCGCTACACGGGGGCGGACTCGACCGAGCCGGCGAAGGCGAAAGTCGAGCTGACGGCGGGGGCCAAGGCGCGGCGGGAGTTGGAGGCGTTCCTGAAGGCGGGCGCGGAGGCCAACGGGGAACAAGCGGGCGCACAACGGACGGCGCAATCCAAGATCGACCCTGCCCTAGCCGAGAAGGCCGCGAGGGCGGCGTGGCCGCACCTGGCGAGCCAGGACCGCACGCTGCGCGCGACCGCGCGGGCGGTGCTGGAGATGATGCCCGTCGATGCATGGTCCGGCGTGTCGTGGGACGACACCCCGCCGGCCGCGAAACTGGCGGCGTACCTCGCGTATACACGCTCGTTCCCGTGCCCCGAGCACGTCAATGAGGCCGACCGGGAAAAGCTAGCGCGGAAAGGTGGGATCATCCGCTCGACTTTGCTGCATCAGACACGCATCGGCTTGATTAATATCGACTTCAAGCAACTCCCCGCCGAGTCGCGGATGGACTACCTCCGCACCGTCGCGGTCGCCTTCCACCGCCTCGGCAAACCCGACGGTAATACTTCGCGCGAAACCTGGATCGCCAAATTCGACGCTCTCTTGCCGCAGGGCAACCGCCAGATCGACGCGGAACTGCTAAACCTGCTCGTGTTCCTCGACGCGCCCACAGCCGCCGAGAAGGGCGTCGCGCTGCTGAAGTCCGCGATCATCCAGGAAGACCAGCTCGACTACGCCCTCGCACTCCGCGTGCTCAAAACCGGCTGGACGCAGCCGCTGCGCGAGGACTACTTCCGCTGGTTCCTCTCGGCCGCGAACTTCAAGGGCGGTAACAGCCTCCAGGGCTTTATCAAGCTGATGAAGGCCGACGCGGTGGCCACGCTCACCCCGGAGGAGAAAACCGCACTCCAGCCGATCCTCGACGCCAAGCCGGCGATGGTGGTGCTGGGTGTGAACCCCGCGCGCAAGCTGGTCAAGAACTGGACGGTCGATGAGCTAGTCCCGCAGGTCGAAACGCTGCTGACGCCCAACTCGCGCAGCTACGCCAGGGGCCGGCAACTCTTCGCCGAGACCAGTTGCTTCGGCTGCCACCGCTACTCAGGGGAGGGCGGCAACACCGGCCCCGACCTCACCGGCGTCGCCGGGCGCTTCGGCGTGCGCGACTTGCTGGAGTCGATCATCCTGCCGAGCAAGGAGATTAGCGACCAGTACGGCTCGGTCGAAATCCTCACCCTCGACGGCAAGGCCGTCAGCGGCCGCATCGTCAACCTTTCGGGGGACAACGTGATGGTGATGACCAACGGCCTCGACCCCAACTCGATTGCGACGGTGAACCGCAACAACATCGAGGAGATGAAGCCGAGCAAAGTCTCGATGATGCCGGCGGGCCTACTCGACACCCTCAAGCCCGACGAGGCGGCGGACCTCGTAGCGTACCTACTGAGCCAGCAGAACCCGAAGGGGAGGCTGTTCAAGGAAGTGAAGTGAGAAGGGTGAAGAGCGAAGTGCGAAACGAAGACGGCCGGGTTTGGCCTTCCCTTCGCACTTCACTCTTCGTACTTCACACTTCGGCTTCGGAGCGGGCGAGTGGTGGAATGGCAGACACAGAGGACTTAAAATCCTCCGCCCTCACCGGCGTGCGGGTTCGAGTCCCGCCTCGCCCAGTTGACGCGACCTCAGTGATCCGACCGGGGTAGCGCCGGCCCGGTTCGTGCCGCATCCCAGAAGATCGCCCTCGCTCAGAGCAGACGGATCGCCTTACGGTGGCTCCGAAGGGCGCGCGGCGCTACCGCACGGGGGCGAGGGCGACGCGCAGGCGCGCCGGCACGTCCGAGACGACCACGCCGCCGGGCGCCTCCTCGGTGACGGCGAACGCCGCCGCGCGGAAGACCCGCAGCGTCGGGGCCACCTCGACCAGCGCCCGGCCGTCCGGCCCCACGTCGAAGACCCCGGCGTCCACCCGGTCGGACGCCTGGCCGGCGCGCCCGGCGTCGATCACCCAGAGCTGGTACTGCGTCCGGGCCGGGTCGTTGGGCGGCAGCCCGCTCACCTCCAGGAACCCCCGCTGCGCGCCCTGGCTCCACAGCACCTCGGCGGCGGGCCGGCCGGGGAGGGCGGGCGCGGCGGCGAAGCGCGCCGCCGACGCGCGGAGTTGCTCCCGCCGCTCGGCGGTCGTCGTCGCGGCGGCCGGCCGCAGGAGCGGCACCCCCGCCGCGACGACGACCGCCGCCGCGACCGCCCACCCCGAGGCGGCCCACAGGAGGGCGCACGCGCGCCGGCGCGGGGCGGGGTCCGACGGCCGCGCGCGGAACGCCGCGCGCCGGTCGGGGGAGGTGGCGAAGAAGGCCGCGGCGTCCGCCTCGACCGCCGCGACCAGGCGCGCCGGCGGCGCTTCGGTCGGGGGCGCGAGGGCGAGGTCGATCGCCGCGGCCGCGAGCCGGAACGAGTCGGGATCGACGTGGGGCCACTTCGCCAGGAGGCGCTCGAGTTCGGCCCCCTCGGCGTCGGCCAGCGGCCCGACGGCCTGGTCGGCGAGCAGCTCGTAGAGCCGGGCAATGGTCGCGGGGGGCGTCACGAGCCGAACCCCCGCCGCCTGGCTTCGAGGAGTTCGCGCACTCGGATCAGCCCCCGGCGGATGTGGGTCTTGACGGTGCCGAGCGGCGCCCCGGTCTCGGCGGCAATCCGCTCGTGGGTCCAGCCCTCGCAGACGGCCAGGCGGATTACGCGCCGCTGGTCGGCCGGCAACTCCGCGAGCGCCCGGCCGGCGAGGGCCGCTTCGTCGGCCAGCCCGGCCCGCTCGCACGGTTGGTCGCACGCCCCGGCGAGCGAGTCGGGCAGCGGCGAGGGGGCCGGGCGGCGCGCGGCGCGGCGCCGGGCGTCGATGACGCGGCGGTGGGTGAGGACGGCGACGAACGACGGCTCGGAGCCGAGCGCCGCGTCGAACCGGCCGGCGGACTTCCAGAGTTCGACGAACACCTCCTGCACGACATCCTCCGCGTCGGGGCCGGCCCCCAGGCCGCGCCGCGCCAGCCCCCACACCAGCGGGCCGTAGCGGCGGACGCACTCCCCGATCGCGGCCGGGTCGCCGGCGGCGACCCTGGGGAGCAGCGGCTCGGGCGTCATGGGCGCGGGGTCCGAGTCGTTGGGGAAAGGGCACCGGCCCGTCATTCTAGTGGGACGGGGTCAGGACGGTATCGATCGCGTGGACCACGCCGTTGTCCGCCGCCACGTCGGACGCCACGACACCCGACTCGTTGACGAACAGCCGCCCGCCCCGGATCGACGCCCGCAAGGGGTCGGCGGTCCGCGTCAAGGACCTCGGCATCGGCTACCCGGAGCGGCAGATCGCCGCGGGCGTCGAGTGGGAACTCGACCACGGGTCGCGCGCCGCGGTCGTCGGCGACAACGGCCAGGGCAAGACGACGTTTTTCCGGTTGGGCCTGCGTTTCTACGACGCGCAGCACGGCACGGTCGAACTCAACGGCAC
>CAXTPM010000466.1:0-344 GCA_964245865.1 uncultured Fimbriiglobus sp.
CACGTACCTGCTGTGGGCGGCGCGCGGCGAGACCCTGGCCGCCGTCGCCCCGTCGGGCGCGCCGGTCGCAGTGACTGAGGCCAAGAACCTCAAGCCCAAGCCCGTCCTCCACGTCGCCGGCGAGGCCGACCCGCTGGTGAAGTTCGCCTGGCAAAAGGCCACCCTCGACCGCGCCCGCAAACTCAACGGGTGCGCCGACGCGGGCACGCCGTGGGCCAAAGTGGGCGACCTCACGGCCACACTCTATTCTTCGGAGGGCGGCCCCCCCGTCGTCACCGCGCTGCACCCCGGCCAGGTCGACCGGCCGGCGGTCGAGCGCCACCGTTCCGCGGCTGACCCGGCTG
>CAXTPM010000466.1:354-4695 GCA_964245865.1 uncultured Fimbriiglobus sp.
CTGCACCCCGGCGGTCACGAGTTCCCCAAGGCGGCGGGGCCGATGATCGTGAAGTTCTTCCAGGGGCACCCGGCGAAGTGAGACGAGGCCCGACGTGACGACGATCCGCCACCTCAACTGCGGCTGGCTCCAGGTGCCGCCGAACCCCCGCGTGCCGTGCCACTGCCTCCTGCTCGAAGACGCGAACGGGCTGGCGCTGGTGGACGCGGGGATCGGCCTGCTCGACGCGCAATCGCCCCTGGAGCGCGTCGGCCAAACTCTCATCGACTTGGCCGGGTTCCAGTTCGGCGAGGCCGACACCGCCGCGTGGCAACTCGAACGCCTGGGGCGCCGGCCGGCGGACGTGGCGCACGTTGTCCTCACGCACGGCGACCCCGACCACGCGGGCGGGCTGGCCGACTTCCCCGGCGCCACGGTGCACGCCTCGGCCGAAGAGGTCGCGGCGATCGCGGCCGGCGACTGGCGCTACCGGGCGCCGCAGTTCGCGCACGGGCCGCGCTGGGCGCCGGCGACCTCGCCCCCGCGCGATTGGTTCGGCCTGAGCGCCCGGCCGCTGCCGCTGGGGTTCGCCTCGGAGGTGCTCTTGGTGGACCTGCCCGGCCACACCCTCGGCCACCGCGGCGTCGCGGTCCAACAGGGCGAGCGCTGGGTTCTGCACGTCGGCGACGCGTACTATTTGCGGGTCGAGTTAGAGACCGACGACCACCCCGTCTCGGCCCTCACCGCCACGCGGGCCGTCGATGACGCGGCGCGACGCATTAGCCTCGCGCACCTGCGCCGGCTCGACCGCGACCACAAGGGCGAGGTCGGGATGTGCGGGTACCACGACATCACGGAACTGGCCCGCCGGGACTCGTCCGGCCCAACCGCGTGAGGCGCCGGCAGGCGGGTCGTCTACTTGGCGGGACGATCCCCACCCGAGGGTCCGGCGATGGCGCGCACGCGGCTCGGTTGCGAACAACTCGGCGCGCGGGTTCTGCCCGCGGCCGGGCTGACGGCGGTCGGGTCGGGCGCCGGCGAGACTCCGGCCCTCGCGGCGTTCAACCCCGATGGGAGTGTGCGCTTCCGGCTCGCGCTCGACCCGGCCCAGTTCGCCGGCGGGGTGCGGGTCGCGGTCGGCGATGTCGATGGCGACGGCGCGCCGGACATCGTGGCCGCTCCGGGGCCGGGCGCGAGGCCGGTGGTGCGGGTGTTCTCGGGGGTCGGCGGGGAGGAACTCTCCGCGACTCTGGCGTTCGAGGAGTCGTTCACGGGCGGGCTGTTCGTCGCGGCGGGCGACTTCGACGGCGACGGCGCGGCGGATGTCGTCGTGACGCCGGACCAGGGCGGCGGGCCGCGCGTCCGGGTGCTGGGCGGGCGGGGCGGCGTGCTGGCGGACTTCTTCGGCATCGACGACCCGGCGTTCCGCGGCGGCGCCCGCGCCGCGGCCGGCGACATCGACGGCGACGGCCGGGATGATCTGGTGGTCGCGGCCGGGTTCGGCGGCGGGCCGCGCGTGGCGGTCTACGGCGGCACCGGCGTCGGGGCCGGCGACCCGCGGCACGTCGCGGGCGACTTCTTCGCGTTCGAGCCGGGACTGCGCAACGGCGCCTACCCGGCGACCGGGGACATCGACGGCGACGGCCGGGCCGACTTGGCGTTCGCCGCCGGGCCGGGCGGCGGGCCGCGCGTGCTTGCCCTTTCGGGCGCCCGGCTGCTGGCGTCCGGGCCGGACGCGGCCAAGGCCGACGCGCTCGCCAACTTCTTCGCCGGCGACCCCGACAGCCGAACTGGCGCGCGGGTGGCCGTGGGCGGGGCGACTATTCTCGTCGCCGAACCCGGCGGGGCAGTCGGCGCGTACACCGCCGCCGGGCGCCCCACCCCTGCGCCCGGCGTCGGGGCGCCCGGCGCGTTCGTCGCCTCGGGGACCGCCGCGCCGCCGCCCGTGCCCGTCCCGCCCCCGACTCCCGTCCCGCCGCCGTTGCCGTCGCCGCCGGCGGAGTTCGAGGACGCCGAGTGGGCGTACTACGTGCCGAGCGGTTTGGAGGTTGGCCGGGCGCCGCCCGTGCTGTTCACGTTCGACCCCGGCGGCGACGCGCACGCCTTTGATGCACTCTTGCGCCCCCTGGCCGAGCGCCTCAAGTGGGTGGTGGCCGGCAGCAAACTCTACCGCAACGGCTCGGACCTCGGCCTCGGCATGGAACTGAACGCCGACGGCTCCCTCGCCAGGGTCGGCGACGGCTACGCCGGCTTGCGCCACGCGGTGGCGCGCGGCCTCGCCACAACCGGCGGCGACCCGACGCGCACCATCCTGTTCGGCTTCTCCGGCGGCGGCTCAGTCGCGCACGCGCTCTCGCTGGCCTACCCTGGGTTGGCCGACGCCCTGATCGTCAACACCGGCATGATCTGGGGCGACACGATCGTCGGCCCGAACCCCGGCGAGACGGGGCCGCCCAACGGCCCGCCGTGGAACGAGTACCTCGCCCGCAACGCCAACGCGCTCTCGACCGCGTTCGCGGCCGGGGGGAGCCGTCGCCTCGCGGCGTTCCTGGAAAGCCCGACCGACTTCCGCTTCGAGGAGATGCAGGCCGACGCCCCGCGACTGCGCGCCGCCGGGTGGGCCGTGAACCAATTCCGCTTCGCCGGGGGGCACACACTCGCGCCGGCGGCGTTGCTGCGCCAGGCGGCGGACTGGGTCGCGGCGGACCCGGCGTGGGCGTGAAACTCGCGCCTACTTCTTCCCCGCCTCCCGCGCCGCCGCGACGATCTCGCCCAGTTGCGCGTCGGTCGCCTCGTTCGCTTTGAACTTCGCCCGCTTCACGACGGCGAGGCGGTTGTAGACCGTGACGACCACGTCGTCCTCGGCCCCCAACCCCCACGCGGCGGTCTGCGGGCTGGTCCTCGCGGCGAGGCCAATGGGGACTTTGGGGGCGGCGAGCTGCGTGGCGAGTTCCTGGACCTGCCGCAGCGCGTCGTCGCGCAGGAATGCCCCGTCGGCGGTGCGCTGCTCGTCGGCGGGGAACTCGTTCTCGAGCGTGCAGAACACGGTAAAGGCACTCAGGCTCGTGCCGCGGTTCGCCTTCGCACTCAGGTCTGCGTTCAACAACTTGGTGAGGCGCGCGGCCACGGAATCCGGCGTGGGCGCCTCGCGGCTGAGGACTAGCACGACCGGGTTGAGACTCTGCTCGAGCACGAACGAGTGCATCTTGCCGGTGCGGTCGCGCGGGTCGCGGTCCTCGGGGCGCTTCGGCGGGTTCGCCTTCGGGGCGTAGCGCTGGTCGCTGACCACGAAGCAGCGGAACGGCCCCGGCGCACTACTCGCGCTCGGGGCGGGGTCTTGCGCCGCGGCACTCGCCGCGAGCAGCAGGGCGGCGAGTAGTCCGAGACGGGCGGCGGGCGTAAGCATAGTCGTGCGTCTCGGTGCTCGGGTCGGCGGGCCTACCCTCTTAGGGTGACGCCCCGCACCCCGAGCGTCAAGCGCGATTGTCGGTTCGGCACTTGCCGCGGGGGGGCGCCGGGCGGTAACATCGATAGATTCTCATCGGCGGCAACTCGCGGCCGACCTCCGGCCGACTCTGGGGCGTTCATTATGGCAGTCACGACGCGGTGCCCCGAGTGCCGGGCCAAACTCAGGATCGACGACCTGGAGGACGGCGTGCCGGTGGAGTGCCCGCGCTGCGGCAACCTCTTCCGCCCCGCGCTCGAACCGGCCGGGGCCACAGCCCCCTCGAAGGTGGCCCGCCAGAAGGGCGACGACGCGGTGCCGGGGTTCGCGCCCGACGACGGCGCCGACGCCCCGCCCCGGCGCCCGAAGTCGCCCCGCCCCGCGCCCGCCGCCGAGGCGCCCCGGCCCGCGAAGCCCAAGCCGCCGGCGGGCGGACCCAAGGCCCGCATCGCCGCCGGGGACGGCCGCAAGGTCCGCTCCAAGACGAAGAAGACTAACCCCGCCGTGCTGCTGGTCGCGGTGCTGTTCGGCTTCGCCATGCTGATCGGGCTATTCTTCTTGATGCAGTGGTTGCTCGGCCGCGCCGGCAAGACTTCGGAGTTGCTCACCCACGTGCCGGAGAAGATGAACTCGGTGCGCGGGGTGAACGTCGCGCAGTTGGCGAAGTACCCCGGCTACAAGGCCGAGGTGGCGAAGTTCGTCACCCCCGCGGTTCAGGACGCCGCCGACGCGGTGGCCACCGCCGGGGGCCAGCCGACCGCCGGGTTCCTCGAGTACCTGGTCATCGCCAAGCACCGCCCGGTGAAGGGGCCGATGGCGGTGATGTACGTGATGCGCACGAAGACCGGCGTCAACGGCGCCGCCGCCGGCGCGGCCCTGCCCGGCGCGAAGCCCGCCACCGTCGGCGGCGAGTCGGC
>CAXTPM010000467.1:0-4171 GCA_964245865.1 uncultured Fimbriiglobus sp.
GACGGCGGTGACGTACCAGTTCCAGGGCTGGATGGCGTCGCTGATGGGCAACCCGCGCCGGCGGCGCACCGTGATCGTGGCGGCGACACTGGGGTTTATCCTGCTGGCGCAGGCGCCGCAACTCTTCAACATCGCCCGGATGGGCGGGGGGTTCGGGGAGGCGCGCGAGGCCGGGCAGGCAGTGCTAACGGAGATGGCCGCCGCCGCCGAGGCGAACGCGGCGGCGAACGGGGAGGCCGAGGCCGAGTTCGCCGCCGGTCGCCTGACCGCCGAGGAGTACCGCGCCCGGCTGGACGCCAACGCGCGCGCCTACGACGCCAGGGTCGGCAAGAGTAACGAGGTCTACAACGCCCGGCTCAACGGCGGCAACCCGGCCGACCCCGACGCCGTGGCCGCGAAGGCCGAGCGGAACCGCGCCGAGATGGAGCAGCTCGGCCGCACCGCCTGGGCGGTCAACGCGGTCGTGCCGCCGGGGTGGCTCCCACTCGCGGCGGGGAGTCTCGCCGAGGGGAACCCGCTGCCCGCGCTGTTGGGCAGCGTCGGACTCGCTGCGATTGGCCTCGTGAGTCTACGCCGGGCGTACCGGACCACGCTGCGGATGTACTCCGGCGCCGACGCCGGCGGGGAGGCGGCGAAGGCCGAGTCGGCCCCGCAGCAACTCGCCGGGCCGGCGAAGTTGCTGATGACCGAGTGGCGGCTGCCCTTGATGAATGAGCACGTCTCGGCGGTCGCGTCGGCGGGGCTGCGCTCGCTGCTGCGCGCCCCGGAGGCGAAGATGGTGCTGCTCGCGCCGCTGATGCTCGCGGTGATGTTCGGCGCGTTCGCCGCGACGACGCCCCTCACCCTGCCGGAGCTGGCGCGCCCGCTGGTGGCCGCGGCCGGGGCGGGGATGGTGCTGCTCGCGGCGGTGCAGGTGATGGGCAACCAGTTCGGCTTCGACCGCGGCGGCTTCCGCGCCTACGTGCTGGCCCCGGTTCAGCGGCGCGACATCCTGCTGGGCAAGAACCTCGCGGCCGCGCCCCTGATCCTCGGGCTAGCGCTCGGCGCCGTACTAGCCGTGGGGGTCGTGCTGCCGATGCGGATCGACCACCTCCTGGGCGCGGCGTGCCAGGCCGTCGCGCTGTACCTGATCGTGGCGATGCTGGCCAACGCGCTCTCGGTGCTCTCGCCGATGGCCATCGCGCCGGGGGCGATGCAGCCCGGCGGCGGGCTGAAGGCCGGGCAGGTGTTCGGCCAACTGCTCTGCGTGCTGCTGCTGCCCGTCGCCGCCGCGCCTACGTTCCTTCCCCTGGGCGCCGAAGCCTACCTGGCCGAGTACGGCGGCGTGGACGCGCGCGTGCCGGTGGCGCTGGCCGGCTCGGCCCTGGTTCTGGGCCTCACGCTGGCGGTGTACTGGCGCGTGCTGGGCGCGCAGGGGCGGATGCTCTGGGAGCGCGAGCAGGAGGTGCTGCGCGTGGTGACCTCGAAGGAGGAGTGACGGCGGGGCGGGGTTCAGCGCGCCGCTTCCGCCCGCGCCGTCTCGCCCGGCGCGGGCGGCGACTCCGGCGGCAAGAGCCGCAGCGTGCCGAGCGGGTCGAGGCGCCCGCCGCTCACGGGCAGGGAGCCGTTGGCGTCGCGGTTGATGACCGCCACCGACACGTCGCCGCCGAGCGCGAGCATGGCCCTGGGCAGCAAGACGCGCTGCTCCCACATCCGCCCGGCCGGCACGATGTCGCGCCCGGTGTCGGGCACGTCGTCGAGCGCCGCGACGATCGGCTGCGGCCTGGCCCAGTCGTGGAACTTGACCCACACGTGGAAGCGCGGCGGCTGGGGCTTGAGGCTCTCCCACACCATCCGCAACTGAATCCCACCCTCGGCCTGGTGGAGGGTCGCGCCGAGCAGGCGGTAGCAGCCGCCGAACTCGACGTTGCGGGTGGACGGCGGGGCGAACTTCACGAGCCGGGGCACCTCGTCGGGCCGGACGTAGCGGAACGACGCCTCCGGGGCGTAGGTTGTGGCCAGCGCGGCCGCCGCCGCCAGCAGGGCCGCCTCGGCCGCGCGCCGCGCGGGCCGGGATCGCAGCGCTGTCCCGAGGGCCACCCGGCCACTCGCCCCCGCCGGCCAGAGGCCCGTGAGGTAGCGCCGCGCCGGGGTTTCGAGCCACACGTACATCAGGTGCGACAGCCCGACCAGCAGCGCCAGGAACCCCGCGCCCACGGCCCAGCCGGGCACCGCCGCCAGGCCTGCCTCGTGGCGCACGAGGTACATGAGAACCGGCCAGTGGAGGATGTAGACGCCGTAGGAAATCTCGCCGAGGAACACCGACGGGCCGCACGCCAAGAGCCGCGACAGGTAGCCCCACTCGTGGGCCATCACGAACACCAGGAGCGCCAGCGGCAGGATGGTCCAGAGCGAGCAGGCGTAGAGCAGCACCCAGAACGGGCGCCCCAACTCGGGGGCTGCCAGCAGCGCGTCCGCGGCGGGGAGCGCGGTCTGCATCGACGCCGCGACCAGCGCCACGCAGCCGAGTTCGACCGCCGTGCCCAGTGCCGGCCCGACGCGCAGGCCGTCCTTGGTGCGCCGGTAGAGCAGCGCCAGGGCCATGCCGAGGGCGAACTGGTAGAGGCGCGCGAGCGGGCCGAAGTACAGGAAGTGGTCGTAGTCGGGCTTCTCGTAGGGCGGCTTGAACGGCCAGCCGTAGTGCGCCGCGGCGGCGGTCACGCCCAGCGGCACCGCCAGCGTGAGCGGCAGCTTCCACCACCACGTCCGCGACCAGTTGCGCACCAGGGGGATGAAGAACAGGTAGAACGCGAACTCGGTCGAGATGCTCCACGACGGGCCGTTGTACGCGGCGCTGAAGCCGTGCGTCGGGAACCACGACTGGAGCATCGCCAGGTGACTGGCCAGCACCGCCCAGCGGTTGAACGGGCCGGGGTCGGGCCAAAGGATCGACCGCGCCACGAGCATACTGAGGACGACGCCCGCCAGGTGCGCCGGCCAGAGCCGGGCAAAGCGCGCCAGCAGGAACCGGCCGACCTCCGCGCGGGAGTCGAGGCGGGGGTAGACGTGGGCGAGGATGAAGCCCGAGAGCACGAAGAAGAACGCGACCGCGCCCTGCCCCATCGGCCACTCCCAGCCCAGCCACGCGGGCGCGCCGAAGCGATCCGCGCGCCCGCCCCGGCCCAGGCGGCTGACGTGGTCGTAGATCACCGCCCCGGCGGCGACGAACCGCAGCCCCGTGAGGGCGCCGAGCCGCCGGACCTGCACCCGCATCGCGCCGCCCCCCGCCGCCCCACGTGCCCAGCCGCTATTGTCGGCAGACTCGGGGCCGCGCGGCCAGTCGGGGCGCGGGGAATGCGCCGGCCCCCCGACTCACTAACCTATTTTATCGAGGATATCCCGCAGCGAGATGGCTAACAATTTGGCGATGATGCCCGCAGGCGCGCGGCGGGAGCGGGTGCAGCCAGTGTCGTGCGCGGGACGGCGCATGGCCAGGCGACGACGAGACGCGCCAAGATCGATCCGGAATTGAGAGTTCGAGCACCAGACCGCTTTTCCGACAGGTTCCGTGAAGACTTTGCGAACCCCGCACTTTGTCGTTGCCGCCATCACGCTTAGTGCGAATCATCACACCCGTCAGCCCAGGGTCTACGCACCGTCAAGTCTTGCTGCGGCCGGTCTTTGCGGCGATAGTCCCCGTCAAACTATTGCTCCTGCCCCGTTATCCTCGGGCGGGCGGTACGGTTCCCGCCACTTCGGCGCGCTGCCGACTGGCGAGCGGTCCACCGGGGGCGAGTCATGGCGGGTTTCCAGATCGTCACCACGATCGAGGCGCCGATCGGGGTGTGCTTCGACCTGGCCAGAGACATCGACTTTCATGTCCAGTCGCTCGGGGGCACCGGAGAGAAGGCCGTTGCCGGCCGGACCTCGGGCCTGATCGGGATGGGCGAGTGGGTGACCTGGGAGGGGCGGCACCTGGGCGTCCGCCAGCGGCTCACCGCCGAGATCGCGGCGTTCGAGCGGCCGGCTCACTTCCGGGACGTGATGACGGCCGGCGCGTTCCGCTCGTTCGCCCACGACCACCGGTTCGAAGAGCGGGGCGGCCGGACGGTGATGACCGACGTGGCCGAGTTCCGCTCGCCGCTCGGGCCGGTCGGGTGGCTGATCGACCGACTGTTCCTGACCGGCTAGC